>NZ_JAEQCX010000170.1:0-11236 GCF_020738035.1 Microcoleus sp. PH2017_28_MFU_U_A | reverse complement strand
GCAGACAATAGGAGATGATAACTAATAACTTATATGCGGTCATGCTTCGCCCTCTTCCTTGCGCCAGATGCACCCCGAGGACTAAAGTCCTCACAGATTTTACAAGGTTTGTAGTGAGGACTTCAGTCCTGCTTTTTCCGAGAACAAAAGTCCTCACTACGAACAGATTTTATAAGGTTTGTAGTAAGGACTTCAGTCCTGCTTTTTCAGTAGTTCGATCGCTCAGACTTGAATTCTGATTTTCCTCAATCAAGAACTTAAGATTCCTTACGGGGAATTTTCCCACTCAGGGGTAAGCTGGCGGAAATTGTATTTAGACACACCTGGGTGACAAGTAACGCAACTGCTGATATTTGCTGGTTGCGCCAGCTTGACTCTGGGGTGCAAAGCTTTGAAGTAGCGAGAGGTGGCGACTCGGTAAGCTAGTTCTTCGTCTTTGGCTTCGGGACGGGAAAAAGTTTGCAGGTAGTTCCACACTAGCAGCCGGGGCGGGTCTACTAGGAGTTTCAAGGTTTGTCCGTAGTGTTGGGAATCTTGCAACAAGCGGCGCCAGGTTTCTGTTGGCAATACTTGCGGGGGTAAGCCGATGTGACAGGTGGCGCAGTTTTCTAGGTAGAGTTGCTGTCCGAGTTGGTAGCGTTCGGGGATGCGATCGACAGTGCCATTATCTTCAATAGCAGACACTTGAGCAAGTCGCGCTGGAGTGTTGGAGTTCGCAGTCTGGGCTGCCACCCATCCGCCTCCTGTACAGCAGACAATTATCAACACCAGCAATGTTGAGTAAAGCCCCCGCAAGCCACGAGAGCGATACTTGGGGGGAGTTTCGTGATTCATTCTGTTTCTGCGTTCTGGCTGCTAATTTCTGCGGTCTGGAGGAGTTTTTTCCCAGCCCGCATGGATGGGTTTTCTAGATTACTGGTATGCTCATGCCTTCGCGGGCCAAGCAGCTATTGGCGAATGCTGCCTGCACGTCTGCTTCGACGCGATCGAGAAAATTGTCGTCGTGACCGGGATCGTGGTGAAACATCACGATCTTTTTGACTCCCGCAGCTTTCGCTATTTCTACTCCGGCTTGCCAAGTTGAGTGTCCCCAGCCGACTTTTGGGTTTTTGAAGTCGTAATACTCTTCGTTGGTGTAGTTGGCGTCGTAAATCAGCACGTCTGCGTCGCGAGCTAGGTGTACTACATTTTCGTCCAGCCGATCGGGAAAATGCTCTGTATCGGTGCAGTAGACGGCCGTGTGTCCCTCCCAGGTGACTCGATACCCGATCGCGGTATTCGGGTGATTGAGCAATGCCGTTTCGACTTTCACATCGTCGAGTTCGAGAATATCCCCTGGGGTCAAATCGTTAAATTTGAGGTTTGACTGCATCACCTGGATGGGGACTGGAAAATTGGGGTGGTGCATTTGATCGGCAAGACGCTGTTTGATTGTAGTGCCGTTGGGGGCGATCGCTCCGTAAATGTGAAAGCAGTTCCCCGGGATAAAGGCAGGAGTAAAGAATGGAAATCCTTGAATGTGATCCCAGTGAGTGTGGCTGAAAAACATATGGGCTTCGACCGGCATTTGTCGCAGCAGGTTGAGGCCCAGAACTCGCAGACCGGTGCCACCATCAAAAATCAGGCGTTTTTTCCCCAAGCGCATTTCTACGCAAGAGGTATTACCTCCGTAGCGAATTGTTTTGCTGCCGGGGGTGGCGATGCTGCCCCGCACGCCCCAAAACTGAACGACAAACTCGGTCAAAGGACTATTTTCCATACTGGCTTTCTGATCGGAAGGCTCTGGAGTGGTTTGAGAGGGTGCGGAATCTGGCATCTTTTTTAGGTTTGGGCGCAGGAACTTGGGAGTTGAGATCTTAGTGTTTAGTTTTTAGTGTTTAGTTTTTAGCAATCCGTACTATAAAACGCTTTATAGAAAACTATCCGAGTACCAAACCCGGAAATCAGACTTACCGAACACTTGGGTTGTTAGAAGCCTCAACCCGTGCGCGATCGGTTGCTGTAACAGATATCACGCTTTAGAGACCATTTTTGCACCCTGTGGGCTGCCCGGCGTGCGGAACTGTCCTGAGATTAAGATAGCGTTGATGTCAGTGTTCGGGTAAATTTTCCTCAAAAGTAGAACGCATTCGCCCGCTTGCTGAGAATTTGCGCTTAATCTTACTCTATGACTAGGATTTTTTTCAAGATTGTGCCGGGGGTGGCGGTTTGAGGAATTCCGTTCCGGTGACTGGGGATTCACCAATGATTTTACATTCTAGCCACCCCCTCCTCGACTGCACGTCCTAGACGCGGATCGGTTGCATTAAGTTCGGCTTCCTGAATTGTTACTCGGGTTGCAGTCGAGGATGCAGGCGCTTGGAACCTATTTGCGATCGGCTGCGATGCACTTTTCGACTAACGGCATTACTAGATCGACATCTTGCCAACCCAGAATTTCGGTCACTTTTTTCTCCAAATTTTTGTAGGTTCTAAAAAATTCGGCTATTTCGTCCAAGCGGTGTGGGGCTACGTCTTTGAGGGACTTATAGTGAGCGTAACGGGGGTCTTTGTCGGGAACGCACAGCAGTTTTTCATCTCTGTCGCCTCCGTCGATCATTTCCAGCATTCCGATCGGACGGGCCGCGATGATGCACCCTGGAAATGTGGGCTCGTCCATCATCACCATGCCGTCGAGGGGGTCACCGTCATCGGCTAAGGTGTTGGGTATGAAGCCATAGTCGCAAGGGTATTGCACTGAGGCATAGAGCACGCGATCGAGTGCAAAGGCTTGCATCTCTTTATCAAACTCGTATTTGTTTTTGCTACCGGCGGTAATTTCGATCAGGACGTTAAGCAGTCCTGGTTTCGGCTGTGCCGGAATTAGCGATAAGTCCACAATAATATCTCCAACTTAACAGATGATCGGGGATGAGTGCTACTTGCCAAATCCCTTTCATAGCATTTTACGGGCGATCGGGATCGATGCTGCATAAAGCTGGATACAAAGCGGGGGAGTGCGAGAAGATACAGCGGACGGGCGGGACATCCCACGAACAATAGATTGGACGGGCGGGACGCCCATCCCACAGTTTGAGAGGGGAATGGTTTGTTTGGGCGATCGAGATATTTTCAGAACCAGATATTATTTTTCCCCTCTGTCAAAGTTTTTTTAATTTTCAATCCCAACCACTGGCTTAGTTCTGTTGCTAACCATGTGATTTCTGATTCACTTAGTCCCTGGTTTTCTCCTAGTTGATATTTTTGCTTGCCAGCTTGAATAAGCATCTGATAAATGTTGGAATTGTATTGCCTAATTTCCAATTGACAAATCTCCTGTCTGGACATCGATCGTGGATAATTCCATTTCAGCCCTAGAAGATTGCTGGTATAGGAGATTTGATGCCGATCTATTCTAACACGCAATTCCCGAAATAATGCAGAGAGAAGTGTTACTACTACAGCAGCTAGTAAACTTCCTGATAGCATAATCAACGAATTCCTTAATAAATTATTGATTACCGATAGGTAATTGGAACCACCTATCCTTAAAAGGATATTTGCAGCAACCGCAGCCGAGAACCAGGCAATCAAACTAAAATCGACTTCCTTAGGTGGAATTATAATTTCTATAAACTCCGAATTTTTTGTGAGTTTAATATCGCTTTCTGGCGGTTGCACTACAAGAGGATTTTTTTTGATTTTGTTGATAGCACAGGGATTTTCGTCGAGCGATCGGAATGCTTTATCAGCCGAAGATAACCGTTTTTCCAAGCTCGGTTCGGTCATCCACTCCAGCCAATGAATCAAATTAGGATTGAGGTGCTTCGCGCGATCGGCAAATTGAATTTTCAAATCCTGCTGCGATAGTTCCATGGGATGCAAACCCGTTACCAAATAAATTAAAGTTCCACCTAAACCGTAAAGGTCAGAAGCCGGAACCGATCGCCCGCCAAATTGTTCCGGTGCCATATATCCATAAGTTCCGACTACTGTAATTGTGCCGCCAAACTTTGCAGCTTGGTTCTGCACCGAACCGAAATCAACTAAATAAACTTGTCCGACACTATGGCCGGATCTGCTGTGTAGTAAGATATTGCTTGGTTTAATATCGCGGTGAATAACAGGCGGATTTTGCTCGTGCAAATACATCAAAATTGCTAATAGCAATTTAGCTAATTCTTTCACCTCACTTTCGCTAAAAGTACGCCCGCAGCGCAAATGTTCTTCTAAAGTTCTTCCCTCTACATAAGTCTGTACCAAGGCAAAGCTTTTACTGTCTGGTTCGTCAATTTCCAGGTAGTCGAGGTGCCGAGGAATTCCTGGGTGAGAAAGTGCTTTTAAAGTTTCCGCTTCCCTTTCAAATAGCTTGAGGTCTTGCCATTCAAAATCGCTACCGAGGAAGAGCTGTTTGATGACAACTAATTCTTGAGTTTGTAAATCGCGAGCCAGCAGCGTTTGGCGACCGGTTTGTTTTCCCAGTATTCGCTGCACTTCATAGCTTTCTGCTAATATTTTACCAGTCATGTTTTATTACCTTTATTTCAATACGGTTCACTTAAGATGGTCATTGCGAGGAACGAAGCAATCACAGTATCTATTTTTCATGAGTTTTCCCTCTTGTCATCTCTTAAGTTAACCGTGTTGACCTTTATTTTAATTTGAAGCGAGCGTCGGGGTTCAGAAATCGGTTTTTTTAGCGAGTCTGGCGGTTACAACGCGTATTTTCGTAAAAACCCGGTTTCTAGAAGTCAGAGTGCCTAATTCCTGTAAATTTTAGATTATAGTCCGCTTGCTTTTTGATACCACCGGGCAATAGACTTGCTAGCTGTCCCCATTGACAGTCCTACAATTAGCGATATTGCAAGTATAAAGCTAATTTCAGACATGGAAAGCTCTCCATCATTAATAATATTCCACGTCCCTTCATCCTTCCAATCCTCCATCATCGGCCACAAGAAAATACTGGTCGCCGAGGTAAATGTCACGATACTAATTGCATTTAAAACCTGTCGGTGAAGTTTGGGATTAGTTAGGGGGGAAAACCAAAAGCACGTCACAATTGCTGCGATTATTCCATTCGCTAACGCCAGAGGCAAGGCGAAAAGAACGCTCCAGAATCCTCCGATAAAAATTTGCTCCCAAAACCCCATCGCAATGATGCTTAAAATTATTACTGCACAAGCTCCTATAGCTTTAGTTCCTGTCGAAATTCCGACCTCGATCGCATTCCAGAACAATTCGTCGGTACTCACAATTTTCCCCTGTCTCACTGGCCGGGAATATTTATCTATTTGCTGCGGTTTTTCCAGAACTTCTTTGGCAATCTGAACTGAGGCGGGACGGCGTTCTAAACTGGGATGCGTCATCCACTTCAGCCAATTGCTAAAACCGGGACTTAATTCCGTGAATTGCTCGAATTCAATCCGCAAATCTTGCTGTGGCAAATCGGCTGGATGCTGCTTGGTAATTAAGGCGATTAATGTTGCTCCCAAGCCGTACAAATCGGAAGCTGGAACTGCTCTCCCGCCAAATTGTTCGGGCGGCATATAACCATAAGTTCCGACAACGGTGACGGTTTTTCCCTGTTGCGTGGCTAGGGTTTGAACAGCACCAAAATCGACTAGGTAGACTTCACCGACGCTATTGCCCGATCGATTTTTGAGCAAAATATTGCTGGGTTTAATGTCGCGGTGAATCACCGGCGGCTGTCGCTGGTGCAGGTATCCGAGGATGTCTAGTAATGCTGTGGCTAATTGTTTGACCTCATTTTCGCTGAAGGTGCGGCCGTCTGAGAGATACTCTTGGAGGGATTTGGCTTCGATATAAGTCTGAACTAGGGCGAATCCTTTGCGGCTGGGTGTGTCGATTTCAAAGGAGTCGAGATATTGGGGAATTGCAGGATGGGATAGGGATTTTAAGGTTTCGACTTCTCGCTGGAACAGTTTCAAGTCTTCCCAGTTGAAATCGCTGCTGAATGACAGGAGTTTGACTACTACTTGCTGTTGGGTTTTTAAGTCGCGGGCTAGTAATGTTTGCCGTCCGGCTTGCTTGCCTAGTCGCCGTGAGCACTTATACCGATTTTCTAATATTTCTCCTAACAAATCCCCGATGTTTTGTCCGCTCATGTTCACCTGCCACTGAAGCGATTGAACCCAGCTTAGCTGGCCAAGCTGCAATTGTCTGCACTTGTTTAAGCGATTTAGATCGAACCTGGTGGTATCGCAATTAATATTACCCACACTCAGGAAACGGCACGTCCAGTTTCCCTAGGAGCGATCGGGCTAGGGAAACGGCAATGCCGTTTCCTCCTAGCGAGCTCAGAGTGATTGTTTTGGAGTACGAACGCCGCACGATGCCTTGTCCGACATTGCTACGGCAAAAAACTTTTTTTTGCCAAAGAACCAGCGCCTTTAAACACCATAAAAATGCCCCTGATTCAAGCTTAAATTTAACGTTGAATTTGCTTGTAAATTGACTGCACTACATCTAGCATGGTCATGAGTTGGTGCCATTCGGGAGCGTCTGGTTGGTAGCTTTTTGCCCGCTGAGTTTTTAAACTCTGGTGCAATAAATTCAGCAGCGTCTCTGGAGACTGAAACGAGTTATCATCTTCATCTTTTGGGCTGGAGGCTGCATTTTCTATGGTTTCTTTGATGCTTTGTGCCTTATCTGCGAGACTCAAAGCTCTGCCCGCCATGTTTTCTGGCATTTTGGGCCGTTCCGACAAAGACTGGCGGGTCAGTTCTTCGAGCAGTTGGCGGACTTGAGCCACCCATTCGAGATCGTTTACCGAAAACCAATCAGATTTAAACCCTTGTCCCTGTGGTCTTTGCTGAATGCTTTGTAATTTTTGGAGCAGGGGAAGAGACTTTTGAGTGATGTTTTCGGGGATTCTGGGGATATCTGACAGCGAGCTGCGGGCAATCTCTAGCAATAGTTGGTAAACCTGATCTACCGACTCAATATCTCCCGATTGCGAATTCCAATTATCCATAACTGATGCTAGTAGTTTTCTATATCTAAGACTAGAACGTTAGCTTTCTGCTGAAAGCAAGCTGCTTTTAGGAGGCGCCAAAGTTATTAAGACTTACGGGCGCGGGGTAAAAAACCCGGTTTTTGAGTGGATGTTAGGTCGCCTTTGCCCCAGATTTTTCTTAAAAACTGGGTAATGCTGGCGCAAGTCCTAATTTTTTTTGGAAGCTCTTCTGAAGGTAGAAGTGCTGTGTTTGTTGTCGCCAAACACCGCACAATGCGGGTATCTGGCGGTGGCGAGGCAAGCGATCCCAAGTCCGGTTATCTAACAATCATACCTGCTGGAGCTGATTTAAAATTGCCCCAACAGGATATTAAGGTTAATTGATTGGAGGGGAGGTGCACTCCCGATCGCGATCGCCCCCTCCGCACCGGGTACCGCTGCTATTTTTCTTTGAGATTCCATACGCCGTCCCAGTTTAGTACGTCGGGAGGGCTGAGCTTATATAACCCGCAGCGATCGACGTGCAGTTTAGCTGCCTTGTTTTTGGGTTCAATGTCCAGAACAAGGTTAAATTCGCGTTCTGCGTCTCTAAAAGCTTGCTTGGCTTTTGGTTCTAAGACTTTCTTAAACTCGCTGAGGAGTTTTTTCACGCGATCGAGTCCCAGATTTTCAAATTCCTCCTCTAACATTTCTATCACTGTCTCGGAGGCTTTAATTTTAATTTTAGCCTGCAATAGCTGCCTGATCTGTGCGGGTTTCAGCCTTTTAATTTTAGGATTTGATGGTTCTAAGATGTCTGCTTCCAACAGTTTTTTAACCTCGCCCTCTTGCAACGATTGAATATCGTCTGCTGATAGCTGCTTGATTTTGGCTTGCAGCAACATTTTGGCTTCATCTTCCGAGAGGTTTTTGAGACCTTCCAATTTCAACAGTTGGATTTCTGGCTGCAACAGCACGATTAGTTTATCTGCTTCAGACAGATTTTTGGGATCGTACTCTGACAGCTTTTTGAGTTGATATAACAACTTCTTTAGTTCGTATTCCAACTGTTCCTCGACACTGTAGGAAAGTTTTTTGATTTCTGTCTCCGGCATTTGGGCGACATCATCTAAGATATTTTTCACCTCACTGTCAGATAGTCTGTGAGTGACTGGCGTCTTGTAATGTTCGCGACCCTTATTATAATGTTCTACAACTTGTTGCTGTTTTTCGGTTAGTGACTTGCCAATGGGCGAGTATCCTTCTTTGATGCCGACGAGTTCGTAAATGATAACTGGTTCGCTTTTGCCTTTGACGGTAATGAAGTCGAGTTCCCGCACGTAGACTCTCTCGTGATAATGCTTGTAGGTATTGTCACTAATAATTAAGTCAGTTCCGTACTGCTTGCTGGCGCCTTCTAAGCGAGAGGCGAGGTTGACGCCATCTCCTATAGAAGTCAATTCCATGCGTTTACTTGAGCCAATGTTGCCACTGACAACTTGATCGGAATGTATGCCCATACCAATACTGATGGGCAACTCACCATTAGCTATACGATCGAGATTGAATTTATCGAGTTCTGCTCGCATTTTCACTGCCGTTTGCATCGCGCACCAAGCATGATCTTCTAGGGGCGCCGGAGAGCCGAAAACTGCCATCAGAGCGTCGCCGATGTATTTGTCGAGAGTGCCTCCGTACTCGAATACGACATCTACCATCACTTCAAAATACTTGTTGAGCATCACCACCACTTCTTCAGCTTGCAATTTTTCCGTAAGTGTGGTATAGCTGCGAATATCTGAGAACAGCACCGAAACTTCCTTGCGCTTGCCGCCCAATCCTGTATCCCCTGAAGCTAACAGTGCTTCGGCTACTTCTGGGGTCATGTAACGGTACATCAAGTTTTTGACTTGCTTGGCGCTGCTAATATCTTCCATGACGACTAACGCGCCGTTGACTTTGTTGGGATCGGTAGCATCGGTCATTGAGTTGATCGAGAGATTGATACTCTGCGATTTTCCTTCACAGGAGAGCAAAACTTGATCGGGGTAATACTGCTGGCGATCGTTATCGTCTTCTGGAGACAAAGACGCATCGAACCACTTGGCAAAATCGCCTTTTTCTAACTTAATTAACTCGCGCAAAGATTGGCCTTCTGCTAATTCTGCCTCGCTGACACCGAGTAATTTTTGGGCGCTGGGATTTGTCGCAACTATATTGCCTTTTTTATCTGTAGAAATCACGCCGTTAGTCAGGGCGTGCAGCATATCTTTTTGTCTTTGTTCTTGCTGTTTGACTTCTGCAAACAGTTTGGCATTTTGCAGGGCCACTCCTGCTTGGATGTTAAACGACTGCATAAAGTCCAGGTCGTTTTTATTGAAACTCGCTTTCCACTGTTCGGGGGCCTGAGGCCAATCTGCCGGGTTGTAGGGCGGGAATTCTCCTTGTCGTTTTTTGTTGACTAACTGCGTAACTCCAATCAATTTGTTGTCGGAGTTAAACACTGGCATACACAGCATACTGCAAGTGCGGTAGCCTGTTTTTTGGTCGGTATCTCGCGAAGTTTTGGCGCGGGGGTCGTCGTACACGTCAAAGGAAATCAGCAGGTGTTCGCTGGATTGGGCGACGATTCCTGCAAAACCGGCTGTTCTGGGTATGCGAATTTCTGTAAGTGTGCCTTCTTTGTTGGGAAGTTTCGTCCACAGTTCATCTTTATCTTCGTCGATCAGCCAGAGGGTGCTGCGATCGGCATTCATGAGTTCTTTGGCCTGATCCATGACCCTTTTGAGGGTATCTTCTAAGTCGAGACTGCTCTTAGAAAGAGCGTTTACGGCATTCATCAGCGCCGTGGCGGCCCGCTGTCTCTGAGTTGCTGCGTAGAAAGATTTGGAGGATTCTAGAATTAGGCGAATTGAGGGAGCAAATTCATTGAAAACTCGTTCGTCTTCTTCCGTGAATCCAGCCCTGTCGATTTGTCGATCTAAACTAGCGTGATTTTGGTGATCGGGTTTTAGTTTATTAATCAGTTGAACGACTGCTACTAACTCGTTTGTTTCTTCCTTTAGCAGGGGCATTGCCAGCATTGTATAAGTGCGGTAGCCCGTTTTTTCTTCAACTTTTTTGGCGTTAGCCGATCGCGAATCGTTGTAAAAATCGTAAGGGATGTTAACCACTTTTTTCTCGGTGGCTACTTCTCCGGCGATGCCCACGTGGGCGGGAACTCTGATTTCTATGCTTTTGCCATTTTCGTCTTTGGCAACTTTTGCCCAGAGTTCATTTTTGTCGTCGTCTAATAAAAATATCGTAGTGCGATCGGCATTGAGCAATTCCCCTGTTTTGAGGGTAATCGACTGCAACATATCGTTGAGGATAGCGTCAAATCCCTCGCTCTCCAGGATGTTATCGAGCATTCCCAGGGTTTGATTGACAACCTTAAGTTTTTCTTCTACTTCCTTAACTGCTGCTACGGAACTTTCCTTATTTAGGTGAGCAAGAATGTTTGTGACTCCTTGGCGCGGGATAATTGCACTGCTGCTGGTAGGGGCAGGAGCAACCACGGGTTCGGGAGAGGGAGAAGGCGTAGGGGTAGAGTAGGGTTGATTATTTTCACTGCTGATAGGAGTGACATCTATCACGTTGTCCAGAGAAGAGTAATTTGTGGAAGATGCAGGAGGATTCATAGACCTTTACAGAAGCTTAAGTGTAAGGGTTAGTCTAAGCTAGGACAGCGGGCAAGTTCATCTTTTGAGTGAGACAGGTCGCACCTGACTCAAGTATGTGTGAAACTATTTCCCAGTTTACAGAAGTCCGGGCCTAGGGCAAGGGAGGTTCAGTTGGCATTGCTGCTCAACTGCTAGTGATACGGTAAAGCAACGGTGTGATTGCTGGAATCTTTTTAGAGATTGCGAATGGTGTTTTAATGGTTTATTAACTGATTTTGGCATTGTGCGCCCGGTTGAATTAGGTTTGCCCTATTCCAGAGATCGCCGACACGAACAGGAATGCGTGCTGCGGAACTGCTGAAAAACGGATGGCATTGTAGGATTAGCCGCAATTGTGACACCACCCATTGTTGGTGATGTGTGCCCTTCTGTACACAATTGTGGTTTTTAACTAGAATTTCTGTCAATTTTGCTGCTATACCCTTGCATCCCCAGACTTTAGTCTGGGGGCTGCGAGCTTTTTTGTAAGATTGGCGGTTTTGAACCTCCCCAGGGCTAAAGCGACGGGGATTCGGGCCCACCCAAAAGGGCGACAGTGGGACATTCAAATATCCCTCTAGACCCTCAAGCTTGTGGC
>NZ_JAEQCX010000169.1:0-11313 GCF_020738035.1 Microcoleus sp. PH2017_28_MFU_U_A | reverse complement strand
TACAATTGCTAGGGAACTCATAAATCATAAGTTAGGGTGAATCCGACTTCTAAACTCTAAACCTAAACCCTGTCTACTGTCTAGAACGAAATAGCCCTGCGATCGATCCACTGCTGCCAACGAATTTCCCCGCTCGGCAAAATTACTCGGTGTTCGCAAGTAAACACAGGCTTTTCCGCAGACAGAGAAGCATATTGTTCTTGAAAAATTTCTCGGTCTACTTCTGGGATCAGTGGCATAAAACTGTTACCGAGCAAGTCTTCTGGTTGCACGCCGAAATAGCGACAGTAAGCTTGATTGACAAATGTGAATTTGCCGTCGGGGAGGTAGCGGCAAATCAGTTCGCTTTGGTCTTGCACAATCGCCCGGTAGCGCGCCTCGCTCTCCCGCAGGGCATTTTCGGCGTTTTGTCGATCGCTGACTTGTTTTTCGATTTCTGACTTACTTTCTAAGAGTTCACACTGTTTTTGCTGAAGTTTGACAACTTCTTGCTGCAACATTTTAACGAGGCTGTAAATTTCTGGGTGAATCCTTTCTGCGGTGACTAAACCTACTGGCTGACCCCGTTCATCTACAATTGGCAAACAATCGATCGAGTATTGACAAAATAGCTTAAATGCGGTAAAAATATCTGTAAATTCTGATTCTTTTAAGACAACTAAATTCCGCGTCATGGCGCCGGAAACTTTCATTTCTTGCCATCCGTATGTGGTGGCTAAGTTCAGCAGATCTGCCAACCTTAGCAATCCGACTAGCTGATTTTCCTCGACCACTAAGATGCAACTAATTGATGCTGTTACCGTTTCGTTTGAGTGTGCAGGTGAATTCGGTAGCGGACAAGCGTCCATCGCCAGACGGATTAGGGCGATCGCATCTGGGAGGGAAGTTGAGGGCGAAACTGTCACAGGATGGCGATCGACAAATTCTAAGGGCGATCGTAAATTTACCGACAAATTAGCAAGTTCCATAAATCTTGGTCAAAAAGTATTCCTAACTAACTTTAGCAACACTTTTAGTCATCAGCTTGACGACTAATCACTGATGACTGATGACTGATGACTAATGACTGATGACTGCTGACTGCTGACTGCTGACTCCTGTTCGCGAGTTATATGAGTTGGGAGTATCTCAGTTTTCATTTATAGTGCTGTCCCCGCTCGCGTATTCTACAATACGCGAGCTCTTGCGTGCTCGCACTATAATAAAAAAATCCTTTTTACAAACATGAGATGCTGCCTATGAGTTCGCACTATGTCAACTGTCAACTGTCAACTGTCAACTGTCAACTGTCAACTGTCAACTGTCAACTGTCAACTGCCAACTTATTTTTTACCAACAAGCAGATAAGTTTTCATACCCCCTTTACCTTTAACTTCAATAGTTCCGCGCCCTTCCAGCAAATATTTGTCTTTCAATAAGTCATAAGTAGTTTCACTGACTTGAATCCGCCAAGGCAAACCATGAGATTCCATGCGGGAAGCGATATTTACCGTATCGCCCCACAAATCGTAAATAAACTTTTTGATGCCAATCACTCCGGCAACAACCGGGCCGCTGTGGATGCCGATGCGGATGCTAAAATATTTCTTATTCAGACCATTAAACCGAGCTATCTCTTTTTGCATATCTAGGGCCATTTGGGCGATCGCCTCTGCATGGTCTGCCCGAGGGTAGGGCAGCCCTCCTACCGCCATGTATGCGTCGCCGATGGTCTTGATTTTCTCTAGGCCGTGCTGCTCGCACAACATATCGAATCCTGAGAAAATCTTATTCAGGAGCTCCACGAGGTCGATCGGATTCATCACAGAAGACAAAGCTGTAAACCCCACAATATCAGCAAACAAAACAGTCACTTCGGGAAAATATTCAGCAATAGTCGTTTCGTTTTGTTTGAGTCGTTCTGCTATTGCCACGGGCAAGATATTTAACAACAGATTTTCCGATTTTTCTTGTTCTTCCCGCAGGGCATCTTCTGCTTGCTTGCGTTCCGTAATATCGTGGTAACTCCAGACTCTACCGATAATTTTATCTCCCAGCCGCTGCGGTTCCGAATGGCGTTCAAAAAATCTGCCGTCTTCAAATTCCAACAAGTCAAAACTTTCGGCTTCTGGCTGGTCGTAAAGCGATTCTATTCTCTCTTGGAATGCTTGCGGGTCTTTGAGTTGGTTCTGCACAAAGGCGATCGTTGTTGCGTCGTCTCGCAGCGCCATCACGTCGCTAGGTACCCCCCACATTTCCACAAATTCTCGATTGAAAGTAACTATTTTTCCGCTCCTATCAATAGCTAAAATACCGTCAGCAGTAGAATCAAAAGTTGCTTGCAGCAAGGAAGCAGATTTTGCTAGAGCATCTTCCGCCATCTTGCGAGCAGTAATGTCTCGCAAAATAGCGCGAATCGCTACTAAAGAACCTTCCAAAAACTTACAGTTTATGCTACCTTCCAGCAAAATTTGTTCGTGATTCTTAGTAATAAATATTATTTGAATAGAGTGGGGATAAAAAGTATTTTCATTGACAGCTTTTTTAGTAATAACTTGACATAATATCTCCATCGACTCTGGGGAACTGTTGGGATGAATGATATCAAAAACAGTCATTTGAGCAATTTCGGCTTCGCTGTAGCCCAGAGTTTCCCGCCAAGCCCGATTTACATACAAAAAATGACCGTCAGCTCCAATACTTTGAATTAAGTCAGTAGCATTTTCAAATAAGTCTCGTAATTGTTCTTCGCTTTCCCGCAAAGCTATTTCCGCTTGCTTGCGCTTAATAAATTGACCGAGTTGGCTGCCGATTGTTGCCATTGTCTGGAGCAATTCTTCATCCAAATACTGCACTTCGCGGCTAAAAAAAGTCATCACCCCCAACACAGAGCTTTCAGAATTTTCCTGCTCGTAGTCCCCCAAAATTGGGAAGCCAAAAGCTCCGTGCAGTCGTTCTTCTACGCCAATTTCTCTGCTAATAAAAATTTCGCTTTCTGTTACATCCGCAATCCACTGAGACGAACCGCTGCCCCAAATGAGACCCGACAATCCTTCCCCGAATCCACAGATCATTTGTTCGGCAGATTCGGCAAATTTGGGGATGGAAACTGAGCCTTTTGTCCAACAGGCGACGCACCGCAGCAAATTGGGGTCGGAAATCGCAGTTATTCTCTTACTTCCTAACAGCAGTTTTTCCCCAGCTTCCGGCGGCATCCAAAGTTCGGCAGTATCCCACCCCAAACTGTCGCAAATTGCGGGGAGAATTGCTTCTAGAGCTTTTTTGATTGTTTCGGATGTAGAGAGGATGTGAGTGGTGACGTACTGAGCTACTTTTCGCTTGCGGGCTCGCTGTCTGTATGTCATGTCGCGGCCGATGTACACAAAATCTTGGAGGGCCGTAGAAGTTGCAGAAAAACTTTTCATGTCACTTGGAATCGGCGTACAGGAAAAGGAAACTGTCAGCTTTTCTCCTGTTTTTGCGGTGCAAATTACTTCAGTATTAGTTTGAGATTGTTGAGGCGACTCTTGGCTGACTGCTTGCAAAGATGCGCCCTCAGCAGTAAGGGTGTCTATTTGCTGACCTACTAATTCCGATTCGCTATAACCGAACAAATCTTGAGCCGCTTGATTGACTTTTTTGATTTTTCCCGAGGCCGTTGTCACCAACAAAACTTCGGCCATGGAAGTAATAATTTTTTCAACATAATTATTAGTAGCGGCTAAGGTACTCAATAAAATATTCATTTCATTGGTAGCTTGGACTAGAGTTTGTTCCAAACCCATCCTGTCGGTTACGTCTTCAAAAAATACAATTAATCTCTGCTCGCTATCGTCATTGCTGAACTCGACGATATACATATCAAAATAAAGCCGCGAGCCATTTTCTAATACTCGCGTCATCGCTTTTAATTCAAAATTTGGCAACCGCCCTTCAAAAATATCGATTAAAATTTCTTCAGTTCCCAGGAATTCGGGAAAGGGAATGCGGACATCGTTTCCGGTAACTACTTCCTCGGGACAGTCGGCAAACCGCTGCACGTTGAGAGATGTCTCTGCGATAAGAAAGTCTTGATCCAGTGCTAGGTACTCCAAGTGGTGGGGAACCAACAATTTATTTAACAGGGTTGTCATGTTGGATTTTGTAGTGGTGAACGTGCCCTCAGTTCGTGATAGTCATTAGTCATTAGTCATTAGTCATTGGTCATTGGTCATTGGTCATTAGTCATTGCTCGATTTGATGAATCTGGCACCTTGAAGTTTTGTCTAAAGTTTTGGAATAGACCAGCCAAGGTCGCTTACGTGGCACGGTACCCATTTTTGGGCGGGTCATTCCCAAATCGGAAAATCGAAAAATGGAAAATGGAAAATCGTATTATAACGGTTCTCAAGCGTGGTGAGGTATGCCCTATGCCTATGCCCTATGCCCTATGCCCAATTCCCAATTCCCAAATCGTATTACCTCTGTTTTGCAAATGGAATTGTGACTACAAAGGTAGTGCCTAACCCTGTGTCGCTGGAAAATTCGATTTGACCTCCGTGCAGGTCTACACACTGTTTAACTATGGATAAACCCAGTCCTGTACCAGGTATTTTTCCGACATTTTGGGCCCGGTAATAAGATTCAAACAGTTGTTCTTGGTCTTCTATAGGAATGCCAATGCCCGCATCTTTTATTTTAAATATAGCTTCTTCATGACGACAATTTAATTGAAAATCAATATAGCTGTCGATCGGCGAATATTTTACAGCATTTGACAGCAAGTTTGTCAAGATGTGCCGCAGCAATTTGGCATCCAGTGCGGGCGAGTATTCTGTTGCCTCCGACTCCGGAGCGGTTTTTTTCCCAGGCGCAATAGATTTTCTGCAAACAAAATTAATTTTATGATTTTGTCCGTAGCTAATTTTTATTGATTCTACTAACTCGCTACAAAATTTTCGCAAGTCAAGTGGTGCGGGATTGAATTGGAGTTTTCCAGCTTCGGCGCTGCTGAGCAACCGCACGTCATCTAATAGCTGAGCCATGTGTTTAGATGCTGATTTAACGTGTTCGAGGTATTCTTGTTTTTCCGCTTGGGTAATTTCGTCCCCATATTCTTTGAGAATTTGAGTAGCAAATAATACTGTATTTAAAGGATTGCCGAATTCGTGAGCCAGCATCGAGAAAAAACGAGATTTAAGCTGTCTGAGTTCTTGCTCTTTTACCAGAGAGCGACGAATTTCCATGTCTTCTTGCTTGCGTTCTGTGATGTCTCTGCCGATATATATGAAATCATAAAGTCCGTCTAATTCTGTCTGAATTGCCGAGCAGGAAAATTCTACCCAAATTTCTTCTCCCGATTTAGTAGTGCAGACTACTTCCAATTCTCTGAGCAGCTCTTTTTGAGACAAAATATAGCGGTGGCGACCTTGGTAAAGCAATGTTTCTTCGACTACTATGATGGAGAGAGGCTGGTCGATTAATTCTGCTTCGCTGTACCCAAATAACCATTGTGCCGATTGATTGACTGTTTTGATAATTCCTAATGTTGTTGTCACCAACAAAGCATCGCCCATGGAGCGAATCACTTTATCTATATAATCTTTTGAAGCGGCTAAGGCGCTCAGCAAAAGATTAGCTTCATTCGCTCTCTGAATCAAGGATTGCTTCATCACCATTTTTTCGGTGGCATCTTCAATCAAAATTAGCAAATTACTTGCCATATCTTGTTCGTTTTCATGTTCTATCGCCAACATATCGAAGTATAAAGGGCGGTTGTTGTCGGCAAACCGAGCGATACCTTTGAGTTCAAAACTCGGCCGCCTTCCCATCACGATCGACATGAGGATATTTTCAATTCCAATCAGTTCGGGAAAACAGATGCGAGCATCTGTACCGGGGAGCGCGTCACCCGGAGTATCGGCATAATTCTGCACTTCGGCAGAGGTTTCCTGAATGATGAAATTGTGATTTACTATTAGATACTCTGTTTGTCGCGGACCCAGGAGCTTTCTAAAAAGGGGGTTCATACTGTTCGATAATTATTGGTGGACATATCCAGACACTCGTTCTTTTTTGAGTATGTTTTCAGGCATAGCTGTAACCATCTTTCCTGTGAACTGTTGTGCAATATTCCGGGTGTATCTCACTTGGGAAGAGGGCGAAGCATGACCGCATATAAGTTATTAGTTATAATCCCATATTGACTACGGTCATGCTTCGCCCCTACGGATATATTTGCTTGCATTGAGATGCACCCAATATTCCGGGAGCATCTCAGTTTTGCATTTACAGTGCTGTCCCCGCTCGCGTGCTTGTACAAGCACGCGAGCGGGGACAGCACTACCATAAAAAATGCTTCTTGCAAAACTGAGATGCTCCCAATGTTTTCTACTACTCGCTTGAGGAGCAGTGTGAACGGATAGCGCCGAAACACCGAAGCCTTGCCCGAATCTAAAAGTTTTCTGGCGTGACTGGGATGAACCGGATTCATCGGTTTTTTGTTGGCATCAATGAGAAAAACGTAGTTTGACATCTTCTGTCAGCCTTATTTCTAAGTAATGTTTGCCTCGGAAATGTTGAAAGAGCTTGTTGGGAGTGCAACACGCGGATCTGTATGTAATTAATCCGTTCCTTAATAGCAATCGACAGAGCTACAAACTGGCGTTCATCTGTAGGTGTCATGACTCAAACAACGTAGGTCTTATCCTGTTCCTGCACGTTCGCAGCATCTACCCAATGCAGGCTCTGTTTGGGTAGATGTGGGTATACATCTACGAACGGTTCATACTTGTTCTACCATTGTGTAAGCTAGTTTGTGAAAAATTTCGTCAACGTCTTTGCCGGTTTTAGCCGATGTGGTATAAACTGCTATTACTTTGTCTTGACCGATTGAGTGGGAGATTTCCACTAGCAGTGCCAATTTTTCTTCGTCAATCAAGTCTACTTTGTTCAAAGCGACGATTATTGATCCTTTGGGATTGACTGAAGAAAACAGCTTAACGTGTTCGGAGATTCGCTCAACTGTTTCGGAGCGGCTGACATCGGCAACGATTAAAACGCCGCTAGCTCCTTGTAAGTAAGTCGGTGCGATTCCTTTGAATTTTGTATGTCCTTCTAAGTCCCAAATCAGCAACTGTGCGGTGACACTTTCCGGGTGTTTGGTGTTTTCTAATGCGATACTTTTGCGGGAAATTTTTACTCCGACGGTGGAGAGGTACTCGTCGCTGAATTGCCGATCGACAAAACGGCGGATCAGACTGGTTTTACCGACGCCAAAGTCGCCGATCATGCACATTTTTTTAGATATAGTAACTGACATAATTATTTGCTGTTTACGATCTTAGTTATTGGTTCAAATAGCACGCATCTGCTTAAAAGTAGCGGTTGATTGGGTTCCACGCCGGGGGGAGGATTTTGACTGCCAACCGCCAGGAGGCGCTTCGGATTGGCACCTTGCCGCAGCAAAGCATCTCGCACTGCTGTGGCACGCTGGAGCGACAACCGTTGATTGATGACAAGTTCCCCAGTGCGATCGCTGTGTCCAATTATCTTAATCTGTTTTTGAGGATATTGATCCATGAAACTTTTAACACTGGCGATAATTTCTTCTGATGCTGAGTCTAATGTTGTCGTTCCTTGGTCGAAGTAGATGCGGGTGGCAATTTTAAGCGGATCTAGTTTCACAGTGCTAACGACTGACTCAACGCCGGGAATTTGCTTCAGGGACTGAGCAATTTTCTGTGAATCGACAGCCTCCATGACTGTCCCCTCTACTGTAACTTTGCGATCGCCATACCGACTAGAAATAGAAACACCCGACAAGCGGTTCAAAACAGCGGTGATCCGCTGCACCTCACCCGCCGTCAACACGGGATCTGGAGGTACATCTACAGCGACAATTTGATTGTCTAATTTCAGATTTGGTGCAGTTGAGGCGGCTATTTTGGCGGCTTTTTCCCGCAATTCTGGATTTGGCAAATTTCCGGTTAACTTGAGAGTGTTGCCCTCCACGTCGGCGTTTAAGCGGTAAACCGCTAATTCTGGGGTCGAGGCTAAAGCTAAAGCGGCATTTGTTGCCAGGGGGCGGTCAATGCTCCGGCGGTGCTGATAAATTACCCAAGGTGTTGAGATTAAGGTTAGCGCTGCGATCGTCACCCCGATCAGCACGAAGGGGGGTTTTTTTGATTTTTCCCTTTCCACCGGGTCGAATAAACTTTGGATGAACGGGTGCACAGAGTCCGGTATAGTACCGGGATCGCCGTTAAACTCGTGAATTAATTTAGCGTAATTAAGGATCAGATTAGTAAGTGTTTGCCGGAGTTTGTTAATGAACGACTGTGGCGGTTCTCCTTTAATCACGACTGCCATGTAGCAGTATCCCGCTACTTCTAACATAATTTTTGAGTCGCCGTATTCAATTAGATTGAGTTCAGAAATTTCTCCGGGCTGAACGATGCATTCGTTCACAAAGCTGCGAATAGCTGTGAGCATTCCTGCTACCATTTCCGCTTCTAACTGGTAATTGCCTGCGGGGTGTTGAACTTCGGAAATTACCAAGCCAGATGCCTTGTGAATTAACAATGCTGCTTGGACGGTAAAAGGTATTGATTCTCTGAGGATTAATTCAGCTTCGGAGACTCCTTGTACTTGGGAGCGAATTTTGCGCCCAACTCCTTCCATGCTTAAGCTATTTGAGACTTTTTCGTTGATAGTTTTAATAGCTTCTGCCATGTATTTAGAGATCGTACTGCCAATGACGGGATAGAGAGCATCCACCATAGAGTCGCGTTCGAGGGCGATTTGGGCTGTAATGGCTTTGCCCATTTCCGGGGCGAGGGCTTGGGCGATCGACTCTTGATCGAGGCGAATTTGCTCTTTTATCGCCAAACCCATTTCTGGGGCGATCGCCCGAGCAATATCCGCTGGCGAATTTTCTATTTGTTGAGCAAGTGCGTCGGGCAGCAACTCACCTATCGCCGAACTCATTGCTTGCCTGTTTTCCACAGTTTTAGCCCTAATCACTTCATCAATAATTGGGACTATCGCATTAACAACTTCTTCTCTGGAATCGGCAATTTTGCGGCTGAGAATTTCTGCGATCCAAGGCAGCATTAGGGCGATCAGCTCTTGTGGATCGTAGATTTGGTGTTCCAGTTTTTCTAATTTAGAGTCGATGCTTGCTAGCAGATTGCACACCCCAGGCAAATCAGTTTCTGCTAGGAGATTTTTGAGTTGCTCGATATCTGACATTTGCGAGCCAAAAATCAGATTTTGCAGCCTTCCCATCGCGCTGTCGGCTTCATTGAATTCTTGTTTAATATCGCCTATGATTTCCGATCGCTGCGATAGTGGTATCGGCTGTTCTTGCGACTCTCGGTTCGGTTCAATTGATGCCACACTTGCATCTGCATATATTTTTTGGGATGGCTGCGAAAGTCCGGACACTGAGGAATTCGGATCGGTTGCTGCGGGTGGCGCCAGAGTTTGGGGAATGGGCGAATTCTCTACAGCGGTGTCAGCAGAATCCTGGGATTTTTCGCGCTGTACGTACTGGGGAGAATCGGAAATTGTTAAGTCAGGGAATGCTTGTAGCGAGGGTGATTCTCTCTCCAAATCCGAAACATCTGCGGAAACATCTATAGTTTTAGCTGAGGAATAGTTTCTTTCCAGTTCAGAAGTGTTGAGTTTGTGAGTAGCGAACAGCAAATTGTGGGACTCGTCTGCAACAGCCGGGGAAGCAGTAGAATCGGGTTGGCAAGAGCCAGTTTCTGGCACGGCTGCAATTTCCTCTGGCTGTGCGGAGGAAATACCTAACAAATCCATCAACCCGCCGAGTGCTCCAGCTTGACTATTTTTGCCGCTGCTGTCAGCTTCGGGTTCGGAATTGTGCTGCGCTGCAATTTCCTGTGGCTGTGCGGAGGAAATACTTAACAAATCCATCAACCCGCCGAGGGTTCCAGCTTGACTGTTTTTGCCGCTGCTGCTAGCAGCTTCGGGTTCGGGATTTTGCTGCGCTGCAATTTCCTCTGGCTGTGCGGAGGAAATACTTAACAAATCGATCGACCCGCCGAGGGCCCCAGCTTGACCGTTTTTGCCGCTGCTGTCAGCTTCGGACTCGGGATTTTGCTGCTTTGAACCAGCAATAATTTTGAGATCGAATAACAGAGTCAACAAGGGGTCTAGCTGGGTTGCTGCCGAGGCAGCAGACTCGTCAGGTTTAGAAACAAAACCCTCTAGCTGATTTTCAACTTCTGGATTTTCTTTCGGTAAAGCCATGCGTTATTATCCGTGATGGTGGCGCTCCGGCAACAAAAATTCGTTATTTGACTTATTATCAGCAACGCCTTTAAGTTCGGGCACAAATTCTGTTCCTTTGAGTCTCATTCCTAGTTCAAACAGAATTTCTGCCATGTCATCTCTGGAAACTTTAACATCTCTGAGCATGGAAAAGCGTCGGTCTAGTTCTTCAAAAACCTGTGTTTTCAAAGTGCGGGTTTCTTCGGAGAGTCGCTCTCTGGTTTGAGAGAGTTCGTCGCGAATGGAACTGGTTTGATTGTCGATCGCCTCGTCGAGGGCTTCGATGGTGCTGGAGCATTTGCGGTTAACGCGATCGATTTGCTGTCGGAGGTCAGCACTTTCTTCTTGCGTATTTAAGGTGAGCGATTTAACTTTCTTTTCTAACGAATCAACTGCCGCCCTCATTTCTGTGGACAGAACTGTTTTCACTTGTTCGATGCGAGCGTGCATATCTTGCTGCATCATCGACAAGTCGGAATCTATTTTGTCGAAACGATTGTCGTATTCTCTAAGCTGCGCCCCGAAAATTATATCGCGAATCTGGTCAATATTTCCCAGGCGTTCGCGCATTTCTTCTTTAGTTATTTCGGCCATGATCTTACCTCGAATCTCCGAAAATTGTGAGTTTAAGAACTGTACTATATTTTTTGTTAAACTGCTAGTCGAACGGTTTGAGCAGGGTCAAAAGACGTGCTGCTGACTTTTACTGCGATCGTTGACAGTTGTCAGATACAGGGGCTTTTTGACTGGGGACAGCTCGACTTTTAGATACTCCCTCCCCGAAAGTCGGGGATGAGATTCTTGAGAAGTTTAACTGTAAATCTCCTGAAATTCAGGTTCTTGGAGGCAATCATCAGAGCCACAACGAGGCTCCCCAAAATAGCGGTTTGCTATTCTTGCCTTGCCGCAAGCTCAGAGGAGCGCAGACATTCCTCCAGACAGCAAGGTAGGTTGTAAGCTGCTACACAAAACTTAGCTAAACTTTCTCAAGTCTCACTATTCAATCAAGATTGCTCTTGAAGGGTCTGCTTCCTGCTTCACCCAAGGGAGTCGGCT
>NZ_JAEQCX010000168.1:0-11354 GCF_020738035.1 Microcoleus sp. PH2017_28_MFU_U_A | reverse complement strand
CCATTTTTTGACGATCGCAATAATTCTCTTGACCATTTTGACTAGATGATACTACTATTGCTTACTACTGCTTACAAACTTAATAAAGTTTTATAATACATAGAAGACCCGCATCATTCAGCTAATTAAGAAAGAACACTCTTGACTGAAGTAAAGAGCGTCGCTTCCCTCTCAGGTCTAAAGACTCGCTCGTTTCCCGCATCCCGTATTAGTTTTATGAAGCCTTGCGGATTTTGACATTGGGAACCAGTGCTACTGCCAATGGACGGAATGTAAGTCAACGGGAGTAAGATTTCGGTCTTGCTGGATGCTGTTCCGCTTGAAGTTGGAAGCTCCCGTCATAGCGGTATCCCGCTTGACGATGAGTAGTTCACCCAGATCCCCGCGAAATTACCCATAAGCAGGGCAAATATCCGTAAATTCACTGATTCAGTTAGGTAATTAAAATTTCTTAATTAAAAATTCCAAATTCCCGCGCCGTCCGGTTGATTAGCAGATAGAGGTTGTTTGGGTATTTAGGGCATTACCCCACACCGCAAAAGGTGACAAATCAAACTAAACTCAACGAAAGAAAGTTTAGACTTTCGATTAACTCTTTTAACTTTTAGCCGGCTTCAATTGTGATCGCACTCGAATTAGACAGATTTTATAAAGCCTGCAACCCGAGCAAGACCCTTGTCGCGGGAGACCCAGGAGATTATCAATACTACATTGATTTTGGTTCGGTGCGGGGTGGCAAAATCATTGAATCTTTACAGCGAACCATCACCCGGATATCCCCCGACGAGCCAACCTGTCAGCTATTTACAGGGCATATCGGCTGTGGCAAATCTACCGAATTGTTTCGACTCAAAGCTGAGCTAGAGCAAGATGGTTTTTGCGTCGTCTACTTCGAGTCTTCCCAAGACTTGGACATGGGCGATGTAGACATCAGTGATATTTTGCTGAGCATTGCCCGCCAAGTCAGCGAAACGATGGAATCCGCCAAAATTAAACTCAGACCGAGCTACTTTACCAATTTGTTTGCAGAAGTGGCAGAATTTTTGCAGACTCCCATAGATTTGTCAGCGGAAGCGGAGTTATCTATAGGAATTGCTCGAGTTACTGCTAAAACTAAAGATTCTCCCAAACTACGATCGCAACTCAGGCAATATCTCGAACCCCGCACCAACAGCATCTTGCAGTCGATCAACGAAGAACTCCTCGACAGAGCTAACGCCGAACTCAAGCAACAAGGCAAAAAAGGCCTCGCAGTCATTGTTGACAATCTCGATCGCCTCGACGCCTCACTCAAACCCAGCGGACGCACCCAGCCAGAATACCTGTTTTTAGACCGTGGCGAACAGTTGAAAAAACTCAATTGCCACGTCGTCTACACCATTCCCCTGACTTTGATTTTTTCTAACGACTTTGGCCGTCTCGCCAGTCGATTTGGAGTCAAACCCAAGGTGATGCCGATGGTACCCGTGCTGAGGCGATCGGGCGACGATCATATCGAAGGAATGGCACTGCTGCGGCAGCTCGTATTGGCTAGAGCTTTCCCCACAGTCGCTCCCGCCCAACGCATCGATTTGATTTCCAAAGTCTTTGACTCTCCCGAAACTTTAGACAGGCTTTGCCGGATTAGCGGTGGCCATGTTCGCAATCTACTGATGCTTTTGTATAGCTGTTTGCAACATGAAGATCCCCCCTTCTCTCGCGAATGCCTCGAAAGCGTCATTCAAGAATATCGCGATGACCTTTTGGGAGCCATCAATGACACGGAATGGGAATTGTTGTTTCAAGTCGTCAACCGACAAAGTGTAACCGGCGAAGAAGAATCTCAAATCTTGTTGCGAAGTATGTTTGTCTTTGAATACCGGGATCAAGAAGGTCGCTGGTTTGGCATCAATCCAGCCCTAGCAGAAACCAGAAAATATCAGGAGTGGCAGCAACGAAATCACCAAGAATAGTTGGGATTTTTGAGATCGCATTCTTCGACTCTAAGATCCGTTAGCGGCGAGTAAATTGGAAACTATTTAACTTAAAATTTACCGTTCAAAACTCCCAATTTCTACAATCCAATAAGCACGCAGTCAGCGGTTTTTCCCACTGGCTGATTTCTCTTAAATGCGGTCTTTACGCCGCGCATATAATTGCCCCATAAATATTTGTCACCACACAATAAATTTCCCCAACCTCAACTGTCATATCTCCCATGCCAGACCAGGTAGGTATGTATTGATCCGTTGCTCCTAGTCTGGAGCGAGCATCCATGACGAGTTTTTTTTCTTTTTTCCAAATATATGCTACAGATATACCTATTGTTTACTAATAGCTAGTCGCTGGTATTATCGATACATTTAGCTGTCTGATATTGATGAATGGAGGATTTTATCTGTAGCTGACTAAAAAATATTTGATCTAGGTTTAATTTTTATTGTCAAGTTTCCCATTCTCTGAGATTGGGAGCTATGATGTTTTTAGATTAAACCTGATGACTATGTAAGTATTCATAGGAGAAGTACGAAAAACTACGTATTCCTACAGATATAAAGCGCCAGACCGATACGGGCATCTCTAAGTAGATACTGTTTCCGTCACGATCGGCAATCGTTAGGTAATTGATTTCTGCAAAAGGGGTGCACGCATGACCGATCTACTTAAACAACAAGAAACTGCCAGCTACAACGAGCGATCGCTCAAAACTCTGGTAAGATCCATCGCCATGTCTCAGCAGCAATTTTCGCTAATTTTAGTGCGCTGCAACTACGAGCAGTTGCGGCAGCACATAGCGCAGCGGCTGCGAGAAATGTCCGCAGTTCCAATTCAAGATCTCGTCCTGCCAGCATCCGTCAAAACCCTTTACACTACCCTCCAGGCAAACACGCTTCAGAACGGGGCTTCGGCTGTAGGTTCTGCCTCAGCTTTGATGGTATTTGGTTTGGAAACAGTAGTAGCGATCGACGAATTGATGGCCTCTACCAATCAAGTGCGAGATGAATTTCGCAAAAATTTTTCCTGTCCGGTGATTTTGTGGGTAACAGATGACATTGTGACCAAAATGATTCGTCTGGCCCCGGACTTCAAAAGTTGGGCCGCCGCCACCATTAAATTTGAAATGGCTGTTGACGAATTAATTAATTTCCTGGCACAGCAAGCCGATACTATATTTAAAGTAGGCGAAATAAATCAAGAACTAGGCAGCAGTACAGCCGGCACCCGACCAGGTTTTTGCGCCTGCGAAACCGACTGGGAAAAACCAGCCCAGGAGCATCAAATTAGCTCCGGAGAACGCTTTCTCACCTTTAACTCTCAACTGCAAAACGGACGACAATTAGATGTCCACTCGTATTCGCCTTTGAGTCCGGGCAATACCCTCGATTTGGCGATCGGCTCTTTGTCGCGCCGAGAACTAGAATTAGCTTTAAGAGATTTACAAAATCGCGGTCAAGAATTAGAACCCGCCCTGAAAGCCAGCCTGCAATTCGTTCTGGGTCGAGATTACTATGTCAGCGACCAAACTGAAACAGCATTAATTCATTACCAAGAAAGCTTAATATTTTGGCAGCAGCAAACCGGCAACTGGGAACTGGCAAACTGGGAATATGCCGAAAATCGATCGACCCTCTGCTCCTCATTGTCGAATCCTGTCCCCAACATCCTATTTTTAGAGAGAGAAGGCATAGTGCTATTTCACATAGCCCTGTGTCACAGATTGCAAGCAGCCAGAAATCCGGTAGCCAACCGCCACCACTGGGAACAAGCTTGGATTAGCCTGGAACAATCTAGAAACGCTTTCTCCCTTGCCGATCGCCCAGAATTGGTAGCTGAGGTGACAGCACACCTCGGAGAGGTACTGCAACGCCTCAAAGCTTGGGGAGAGTTGCAAGCATTAGCTGAAAATTCTTTGCAGTTGCACTTCACCTACGGTACTCCCAGCCAATTAGCTCAAGATTACGGGTTTTTGGCTGAAGTTGCCCTGCAACAGTCCAGGTGGAGTCAAGCCCGCCAGCTAGCCGAGTTGGCTTTGGCGATTTTGGATCAAACACCTAATGATTTAAGATTGTTGATTGAAGATTTGAGATTGGGATTTGCGGGAAATTATCCAGAATTCGTGGGTACTAACGAGTTCAGTAACGATCCCAAATCTAAAATCCAACATCCCAAATCCGATCGCAGTTCGTATCTTTTACTGTTAGCCCGAAGTTTGCGGGAGCTAGGTCAGTGGGAAGCGGCGGTTCATTCTTTGGAGTTGGCTCAAAATCAAAGCGAGCCCAAGTACGACCCCCGACTTTACATCGATATTTTGACAGAACTCCAAGCGGTTTATTTCGAGCAGGGAGAGTATCTCAAAGCTTTCCGGATTAAAAAAACCCAGCGATCGATCGAGTATCAATACGGATTTAGAGCTTTTATCGGAGCCAGCCAATTGCAACAGCAGCGTCAAGCTGTCAATCCTTCGAGCCCCTCAGCTCAAAATCAAGCTGCGATCGCAGCGGAAATGACAGCTTATTCCCGCCAAAAAGATATCAATAGATTGCTCGAAAGAATTAGCAGGGACGATCATAAATTAACTATTATTCACGGGCCCAGCGGAGTTGGAAAAAGTTCTCTAGTCAATGCCGGCTTAGTACCTGCTTTGAAAAATATTACTCCGGGCGCGCGGGATGCCTTGCCAGTAGTTATCAAAGTTTACACCGACTGGCTGGTGGAATTAGAAAACGCTTTGAACGGAGCGCTGTACGACAAACAAGCCGAAGATGAAACGCAATTAATCGCTCAAGGACTAAAGGAAATCCACAAAAGCAGTTGCTCTATTTCTCCAGAACGCGGCTCGGAAACTTCTTCTTTTATTATAGAGCAGTTGCGCGAAAATGCCACAAATAATTTGTTAACTGTGCTAATTTTCGATCAATTTGAAGAATTTTTCTTTGTTTCGACTTCAGTGGCACAAAGACAACTTTTTTATAACTTTTTGCGCTTGTTTTTGAACCTGCCTTATGTCAAGATAATTCTGTGCTTGCGCGAAGATTACTTGCACTATTTGCTCGACTGCGATCGCTTCCCCGATCTCGACGCCATTAACAATAATATTCTCGACAAAAGCATCCGCTACCAACTACGCAGTTTTTCAATAAAAGACGCGCGGGCTGTGATCGGACACTTAACGAAACGGGCAGAATATTATTTAGAACCGGCACTGATCGATGCCTTCGTCGAAGATTTAGCAGACGAACTGCAAGAAGTGAGACCGATCGAATTGCAGGTAGTAGGAGCGCAACTGCAAGAAGAAGGTATTACGACTCTAGCACAATACCAGCAATTGGGCGCCAATCCCAAAGCAGAATTAGTGAAGCGATCGCTCGAAGGAGTGATCTCTGACTGCGGCCTGGTTAACGAAGACGCAGCTTGGAAAATATTGTTTTCCCTGACGGATGAAAGAGGCGTGAGGCTGATTAAAACCAAAAACGAATTGTCCTTAGTGACAGGCCAGCAGCCGGCAGATGGGGGCGAAAGTGAATTATTGGCGATCGGCAGCAGAGGCAGAATTTCCCTACAGCGACAGTTCGCAAAAGAACCAGAAAGCGGACAAAAGAAAACCGACAACCTCGACTTGATTTTAGACATTTTAGTCGGTCACGGTTTGCTATTTCTGCTGCGGGAATCGCCCGAAGACCGCTATCAATTGGTACACGACTATTTAGTGCGGCCGATCCGCCAAAGATTCGGCTTAGAAGCCAGACTCCACAAAGCAGAAGCCGACAAAAAGATGAGTCAAGCACAGCTCTACCGAGCCAATACTTTTCTCAAACAAATGCTAGGAGTAGCAGTGATCGGCGTCCTATTGCTAACGAGTTCCACGATCGCCGCCGTCAACTTTTGGTGGCGGGCAGTCGGTCAAAAACAGCTAGCTGTCGCTCAAACTCAGCGAGCCGAAATCAGTACCCTCACCGCAGCTTCTGAAGCTCTTTATTTTTCAAACAACAAATTTGACGCCATGCTAGAAAGTTTGAGAGCGGGTAAAAAGTGGAGACAGATCGAAGGCTCCCAAGAAATGCACAGCCTCAAGGACACCGAAATTCTGATTGCTGCTGCCCTCCAGCAGGCAGTTTATGGCGTCAAAGAACGCAACCGCTTGGAGGGACACGGTGACGTAGTTTGGGGTCTGGGTTTCAGTCCAGACGGTCAAACAATAGCTTCTGCTAGCGTAGATAAAACCGTGAAACTTTGGCGGCGCGACGGCAGTTTGCTGGCTACTTTCAAAGGACACACTAACAGTGTCTCCTGTGTCACTTTCAGTCCCGATAATAAAACGATCGCCTCGGCAAGTTTAGATAAAACTGTCAAAATTTGGCAAACAGACGGCACTTTGTTAACCACTTTAACGGGACACACTAATAGCGTTACCACTGTTGCTTTTAGCCCGGACGGCCAAACGATCGCCAGTGCATCTACAGACAAAACTATCAAAATTTGGAAAACCGACGGTACGTTGCTGCAAACGATCGAACAACCAGCTCCCATAAATTGGATCAGCTTCAGCCGCGACGGTAAAATCATCGCTGCGGCGAGCGATGACGGCACTGTAAAACTGTGGAATGCTGACGGCAGGTTAATCGCTAATTTGTGGCACAGCGAAAACAAAAAACCCTCCAAAGTTTACACGGTCAGTTTTTCCCCCGACGGTGAAACGATCGCCAGTGCCGGTGAAGACAAAACGGTGAAAATCTGGAGCATCGCTGCCATAAAATACCCAGCCCGAAAAAAATCAGCCAAGGCAAAGGCGGGCGAACTGCTAACAACTTTGCGGGGACACAGCAAGTGGGTATTTGGTGTCAGTTACTCCCCCGACGGTAAAACACTTGCTTCTGGAAGCGCAGACGGGAGTGTCAAACTCTGGAGTCTGGCTGGTGTTGGCGACAAACGTCCAACGGATGCTAGCAATATTAAACCGGACAGTCGTTTGCTCAGAACTTTTGAGGGACACGCCGATCGAGTTACTCAGGTAAGTTTTAGCCCGGATGGCAAAACTTTGGCTTCGGCAAGTTTTGACAAAACTATCCGACTTTGGCGGCTCGATGATGTGCCCCTCAAAACCCTCGACGGACACCAAAACCGGGTGCAAAGCGTTACTTTCAGCCCCGACGGCCAAAAGCTGGCTTCTGCTTCTACAGACAAAACTATCAAACTCTGGAGCCGCACGGGGATTTTGCTCGAAACCTTGGAAGGACACACTCAGAGAGTCGCCAGCGTCAATTTCAGCCCCGACGGACAGCTACTGGTTTCTGGGAGTTACGACAAAACGGTGAAAGTCTGGAGTCTGAACAAAGATGCGACGAGTAATAGTCTCCCTTGTCCTTCGGCGCCGCTATTTCCGTGTTCGCCTTCTGTGCTGTTTACCCTGGAAGGACACGGCGACAGCGTGATGAGCGTGAATTTTAGCCCCGACAGCGAGATTATCGCTTCGGCGAGCAAGGACAAGACTGTGAAACTCTGGACGAGACAGGGCAGGTTGATTAAGACTTTGACGGGACACAAAGGCTGGGTGACTGGGGTGACATTCAGCCCTGACGGTTCGATGTTGGCTTCTGCAAGCGATGACGGCACTGTCAAAGTGTGGAATCGGGACGGTGGTTTGCTGAGGACTTTTGAAGGGGCTCACAATAGTTTTGTGTTGGGGGTTGCTTTTAGCCCTGATAGCAAAATGCTGGCTTCGGCTGGTTACGACAATTCGGTGAAGCTGTGGAAGGTGGACGGAACTTTGGTAGCGACGTTGCTGAAGGGTTCTAGCGACAGCGTGACTAGCGTGGGTTTTAGCCCGGATGGTTTGTTGGTTGCTTCGGGCAGTTACGATCATAAGGTGAAGTTGTGGAGCCGCAGCGGGACGTTGCTGAAAACTTTGACGGGTCACAAGGATAGTGTGATGGGCTTGAGTTTTAGCCCGGATGGGAAAATTCTGGCTTCTGCTAGCAAGGATAACCGGGTAATTTTATGGAATTTGGATCTTGATGATTTGCTGGTGAGGGGCTGCGATTGGGTGGGGGATTATCTTAGAACTAATCCTAATGTGAGCGATCGCGATCGGCGTCTGTGCGACGGGGTGGTCGCAAAACCTCAGTTTTAGTCATTTGATTGTTGGCGGTTGACGGATGACTGTTGACTGTTAAGGAACGGAGGACACTCCAAAAGCCATTTCCCTACCGCAAAATAATCTATCGCGATCGTACCAGATGTAACGATCGCCCGATTAATTGTAGGGAAACGGCACTGCCGTGTCCTGACTTTGGGTAATATTAATTTATTGGTGCGATCGTGGACGAAACCTCGTTTGATGGTTCAAATCTGTGCCACGCTAATCTGATGGGAGTTCAACCAGAGCCTAGTTTGATGGCAAAGAAGGTTAGGCTCATGGGAAAAGGGTTTGAAGATGGGATTTTGTGCAATACTGTCATGCCAGATGGAACTATCCGAAATGATAATTGTACAGCTTGATGAATGCTAAACATTGCTGAAAACAGATATACCCTTCCTTAGAAAGTTTATATTTATATTGCAACGCCGTAATTTCTACGATATCAATACCTAAATTCTTGGACCAATTTTCCGAAAGCAATAACTAAAATAGAAATATTATGCTGATTACACCAGATGAACTACTAGAACGCTATCAAGCTGGAGAGCGCAATTTTGCCGGATTGAGGATGAAGGCTAATACAGACAATCCTGATGTCTTAGACGGTGCTGACCTAAGTAATATTATCTTAAGTGGAATATACTGGCCGGGAGCTAGGCTTAGAGACGTTAACTTAACAGAAGCTAAATTAATAGGAGCTTATATGCCTGACGCTGATTTCACACTAGCAGACCTAACATGGGCCAATCTCAACGGAGCTACATTGAGGCGGGCTTGTTTAGAATGTACTAATTTGACAGGGGCTAGGCTGGAATATGCTAACTTAATTCAAGCTAACTTGGAAGGGGCTGATACTCTTAATGCTAATTTTGAATATAGTTCTCTGTGCCAATTAAATTTGACGCGAATTAGACCTGCGGGTCATCCCATTGACACTCTTAATATCCATTGCACAGGTGCGTTACTCTGGAATACGCTCATGCCTGATGGAACGTTTATTGCCGATCCTGTATACGACATGAGATACTAAACACAGGTCTCCAATTACTTCGGTCATTGTCATATATAAGACTTACGCAAAAACCTATTTCTGACAAAAATTATCTCTTTTTCGATAAAAATTGACACAGAAACTAGGTTTTTGGTTGCCCATGCGTAAGTCCTGATACATATTTATTCGTGATACCTTGGATTGCTAACAAACGTACCATCAGGCAGATAGGTTTGCCAGAGCAAAGCGTTAGTCAAAATCACCTGACGATGACATTCTTCATCCAGCTTGATTTTGGTAAGACCTACTTGACAAAGAATACTTTCACTTAAATCAGCACCTGTTAAGTCGGCTCCAATCAATTTAGCACCTGTTAAGTTAGCTCCAATCAATTTAGCACCTCTGAGGTTAGCTCCATTTAGCCAAGCCTCAGTAAGGTTGGCTCCTGTCAGGTCTGCACCTGACAAGTCAGCCTCTGCCAGTCCACCACGAACTAAAGAGATTCCTACTAACTGAGCTCCACGCAAGTTAGTTCTGCTGAATGAGTTGAGATCAGCTCCACTTAAAATGATGTTGCTTAAGTTAGTTGTGGTTAATTCACTACAAATACCATATTGAGTTACCCCAGCAAAGTTACGTTCGCCAGCATTATAACGCTCGATTAATTCTGCTACATTCATATGGATAATTCTGTCTCCCTAAACTTATTACTTAAAATAATAGAGGTAAAGTAGTATTATCCTCAATTTTTTCTTGAACTTCGGTGGCAATGTTCGAGAAAAAGTTATAGCCAGTCAAGTCCTCAATATCATTGACTGAGAAAATGTGCTTGCGCCAGTCTAGTTTTGATGGCTGTTGGTTAGTATTTGGCAAAAGTACGCCAAAGGAGATGGCCTTAGTTGTAATATCTGTAGGACTTTGACCGGGTGCTTCTGGAATTAAAACAACTTTCCACAGCCATTCAGGAACATCAATATTAAATTGAGAAGTTCGATCCTTAATTTGTGAGGGTAATTTTGAGGGTAATTCTGAGGGTAATAGTGATTGAATCCGATCGATTGAGCCATACCTGCCAGTAATAACGTAAACCTCATTGTTAGGGTTATTACTCTTTCTAACAAAGGTGTTTATGTCACCTTCGAGCTTCTGCCATGCTGTATCATACTGAGGTTGTGGTACTACATTTGTTGTCAAGTATGTTAGGTAATTATCTTTAGAAATAGAGTAATTATCCTGTGCTCCTGTATTAGGGTTTGGGATTGTATGATAGCTCTCTATTCCTCTTTCTCGATCTTGATTTGGCACTAAATGTCCTCGGATAGCAATAGTACCATTTTGACCAGTTTTACTGTAGTCTTCACTGATTGTAGCATCAGCAAAAGGTAGGCTCAAATCGGGAGCAAAATTAGGACGTGGCATACTTACTCCTCCTAACCATGAAGGATCTAATTTATAGCTCACCCAATTAGGAGTCTTGAGACTATCATTGTAAGAAACTGCATACTGAGGTTTTTCAATTAAGTAGTTATTGGGTTGGCTTGCTTGCTCAGTCCTTGCTTCTTGTTGATTCAGAGACGGATTGCCAAACTTCAGGTGTTCGCTTTGGAAGAATACATTATCAATATACACTTCTGTATCTCCATGTAGCTTAAATCTTAGTCTAGCTGTTTTCCCTCGCATTTCATCAGGCACATTTACTTGAAATGTTTCAAATCCCTTAGAACCATAGCCAATGCGATTAAGCTGTGATTGTATCAGTGGTTGAGCAACTGCTTGAGGATGAACTTCTCGTAAATCTACAGCAGCGGGAATTGCTCTTATTTCATCAACAGGAATTAAGGATGGATCTTCCACGAGAGTGCTAGGATCAATCTCCTTATCCCTTAGTATAAAAGATTGGTCGTCTGTCTCCAAATACACTTGAATATAGTCATCCTTATCATCAAGGCGAGCTGGCTCAGGTACATGAATATCAAATCGTAAATTTCCCCAGTCAGGAACAACAAAGCGATTGTGCGTAATGCTCTCACCTGAGTTTAGCTTCAAAGCATAATTGGGTTGACCCGAATTAGCCCCTACTACAGGGCTAGATAAAGTAGTAATGCTGTTCCGATTCACCAAGGAGCTTTGCAACACAGACTTATTATCGCCATTGTACAAAGACCAACCAGGAATGGGTTGCGAATCTAGTTGAGCCGCTACAGCATCAAAATTCCCATTAAACAAAGTAGGAACCGCATAATCACC
>NZ_JAEQCX010000167.1:0-13188 GCF_020738035.1 Microcoleus sp. PH2017_28_MFU_U_A | reverse complement strand
CTTCCCCTATTTCGGGCTGCGAGCGATCGCTCTGGGGAAGCTGTTAACCTCAACAACATCGGCCAAGTCTACTCAGACTTGGGAGAAAAACAGAAAGCGCTAGAGTATTACAGCCAGTCCCTTACCCTATCTCGAACAATAAGCGATCGCTCTGGGGAAGCTGTTACCCTCAACAACATCGGCAGAGTCTACTCAGAATTGGGAGAACAACAGAAAGCGCTAAAGTATTACAGCCAGTCCCTTCCCCTCTCTCAGGCAATAGGCGATCGCTCTGGGGAAGCTGGCACCCTCAACAACATTGGCAGTGTCTACTCAGAATTGGGAGAACAACAGAAAGCGCTAGAGTATTACAGCCAGTCCCTTACCCTATCTCGAACAATAAGCGATCGCCACGGGGAAGCTCGCACCCTCAACAACATCGGCTTAGTCTACTCAGAATTGGGAGAACAACAGAAAGCGCTAGAGTATTACAGCCAATCCCTTCCTTTGCATCGGTCAATAAGCGATCGCCACGGGGAAGCTCGCACCCTCAACAACATTGGCAGTGTCTACTCAGATTTGGGAGAACAACAGAAAGCGCTAGAGTATTACAGCCAATCCCTTCCTTTGCATCGGTCAGTAAGCGATCGCTCTGGGGAAGCTATCACCCTCAACAACATCGGCGGTGTCTACAATAAATTGGGAGAACAACTCAAAGCAAAAGACTATTTCAGTCAGTCCCTTCCCCTATTTCGAGCCGTGAGCGATCGCTCTGGGGAAGCTGTTACCCTCAACAACATCGGCGGTGTCTACAATAAATTGGGAGAACAACAAAAAGCGCTAAAGTATTACAGCCAGTCCCTTCCCCTCTCTCAGGCAATAGGCGATCGTCGCGGGGAAGCTCGCACCCTCAACAACATTGGCAGTGTCTACTCAGAATTGGGAGAACAACAGAAAGCGCTAGAGTATTTCAGCCAATCCCTTCCCCTATCTCGATCAGTGGGCTATCGCTCTGGGGAAGCTTTTGCCCTCAACAACATTGGCAGTGTCTACTCAGAATTGGGAGAACAACAGAAAGCGCTAGAGTATTACAGCCAGTCCCTTCCTTTGCATCGGGCAGTAGGCGATCGCAGCGGAGAAGCTCTCACCCTTTACAACGTAGCTTCTGTCAAACGCGATCGCGGAAATCTTACCGAAGCTCTCAACGACATCGAAGCATCTCTCAAAATCATCGAAAACCTCCGCACAAAAATAGCCAGCCCAGAACTCCGCAGCTCATACTTTGCCACAGTACAGGACTACTACGAATTCTACATCGACCTGTTAATGCAACTGCACAAAACTAACCCTAAATCCGGTTATGATACAAAAGCCTTAGAAGCCAGCGAACGTTCTCGCGCCCGCAGCCTCCTCGAACTCCTCCAAGAAAGTAACGCCAACATTCGCGAAGGTATTTCCCCCGAGTTGCTGCAACAAGAAAAGAGCTTGCAACAGCAACTCGACGCCACAGAAAAACGCCGGATCGAATTAGTCAGCAGCCCCAATCGCAATCCAGATTTAGTTGAAGCGACCGACAAAAAAAGCCTGGAATTATTGCAACAATACCAGCAAAATCAAACCCAAATTCGCAGCACCAGTCCCCGCTATGCTGCCCTCACCCAGCCCCAACCTTTAACCCTCGCCCAAATCCAAAAACAGGTACTCGATGAAAATACAATTTTACTGCAATATTCCCTCGGCAAAAACCGCAGTTATTTGTGGGTGGTGACAGCTACTGGAATCACCAGCTACGAACTTCCCAAACGCGCCGATATTGAAACAGCAGCCCGGAAGTTCCGAGACGCTGTAACTGACGGCCGTTTCAGAGATATACCGAAAAGAGTTGCCGAGGCAAGTACAGCTTTGAGTCAGTTAATTTTACAGCCAGCCGCCGCCTCTTTAGGACAAAAACGCCTATTAATTGTTCCCGACGGCGTGCTGCACTATACTCCTTTTGCAGCTTTATCACTGACACAGGGATCAGGACAAAATGCTAGTAATTTCTTAATTGCCCGACATGAAATTATTATCCTGCCTTCCGCTTCAATTCTCGGAATTCTCCGGCAAAATTACGGAGATCGAAAACAGCCAAGTCGAACTTTAGCAATTTTAGCCGATCCAGTTTTCAGTCCAGACGATGAAAGAATCAAAGGAAAGCTTACCCAAGAAACCAAGGAAAAGTTAGAATCAAATAACCTCGGTTTAAATCGATCGCTCCGCGCTTCCAATCTGGGATGGCCGCCCAATCGCCTACCCTTTAGCCGCCAAGAATCCCAAATAATATTAAGTTTAGCACCCTCAGCTTCCAACACTGAGAAAATTGATTTTTTAGCCACTCGGACTACCGCTATAGATGGTAGTTTAGCCAATTATCAAATAGTTCACTTTGCCACCCACGGCATTGCCAACAGCAAAAATCCTGAACTGTCAGGAATTCTGATGTCGATGGTTGACGACAAGGGCAATCCTGTAAATGGCTTTTTGCGACTCACAGATATTTTCAACTTGAAACTGTCAGCAAATCTAGTAGTTTTAAGTGCTTGTCAATCGGGAATGGGACAGAATGTTAAAGGCGAAGGAATGGTGGGATTAACTAGGGGATTTATGTATGCAGGTGCTCAGCGAGTGGCGGTGAGTTTGTGGAATGTGGATGATGAAGGAACTTCGGTGTTAATGCAAAAGTTTTATCGGAAAATGCTGCAAGAAAAGTTAGCACCCGCCGCAGCTTTGAGGGCGGCGCAGATGGAAATGATGCAGGATCAAGAATGGCAGTCTCCTTATTATTGGGCGGCTTTTACGCTGCAAGGCGAGTGGAAATGATATCGCGGTTCAAAAGTAATTAGAAATAAGATTAACTGCTTCCTTTCGCGCTCGCCCGGTAACGAGTAGAAAGATAGGTTTGTAGTGAGGACTTTAGTCCTTCTTTTTGCGGACTAAAGTCCTCACTACAAACCTTATGTACCGAAAAAAGGTTTATCGCCCGCTAGCTAAAGCCTCTCGCAATTTACGGCCCCGCGATTTATCCCTAAGTTCAGGAGTTGCCATCCGCAACACCAAATCCAGCAACCAAGGCGCAATTCTGTGACACCAAACTGCTAAATGACTTTGATATCCTACCAAGATTTCCGGCGCATCTTTGTGCAATCCCGCGACAAGTGCTAGGGCAACTTTTTCGGGAGTTGTGGGCACTACCCAGCGGAATTGTTCTAAGTCTCGCACCATGTCGGTATCTGTGAGAGATGGTAGCAAAGCTGTGACTCGGACATTGTAGGCGGCTAACTCGCTGCGTAATGCTTGGGTAAAGCCCAAAATGGCAAATTTAGTAGCAGAATAAGTTGCCATTGTAGGAGCGGCAATTTTGCCCATCAAGCTCGAAACATTGACGATTGTTCCGTCTTTTTGGGCAGCCATTCGCCTCGCTATTAACCGGGTGATTGTGTAGGTTCCGAGCAAATTTAAGGCGATTTCTTCCTCAATTAACGGTAGCGGCGATCGCAAAAAGGATGCTTGGTGCGCGACGCCTGCACAGTTGACTAGCAGGTGAATCGGGCCGTTATCTCGCCAAGCTTGGGCGATCGCAATATTCACCGCCACTGACTGAGTTAAATCTAAAGCTAACGGCACTACTTCTGTACCAAAAACATCGATTTCCTCTGCCAATTCGATCAACTGGTGGCGGTTGCGCGCCACAATCAGTAAGCGTTTGACTCCTTGTCTGGCTAATTCCAGGGCGATCGATCGCCCAATACCGCGCGAAGCCCCTGTAACGAGAGCTGTTTTTCCTTGAAGCTGCATAGATAAAACCCTCTGATTTTGATACTCACCGCGCGCGAAGTTATAAGTTGCGAGTTATGAATTTTGTGGAGTTAACTCAAAACTTTTGAATCGCCAACGGGCGCGTGAGTTGAACTAAACTTTTGGTTTGCCAGAAATTGGTTGTAAATCTGGCTACTCAACCTCATTCAAGCAGACAAACCTGAGATGGGAAAACCAGGTGGAAAATCATACCGACTTTGGCTTAATTTCCCTCTTTCTTTAGTCTGCGAAGGCAGACTTTGTTTGTGTAGTCGCGAATGACCTTCGCCGGGATTTTTGAGCAATACAGAGCATAAATTCCATACCTTAAAATTGGGTCTGAAGCTTCCCCATTTAGGGGAAAATCAAACAAAATGATTCATTGCTCCAATCCTCTTCTATCGACGGCTATAGGTAGCTGTCAACTGTCAACTGTCAACTGTCAACTGATGAAACCTCCTAGATATGAGAATCTCCTATCTACACACACGTTAACAACTCCACCTCAAAGCTGCAACAATTTTTAATAAATCTTCCGCAACACTTCTTTACAATCTTCTCAGACGGTCGATTTCCAAGTACCGTGAAAGCCCAAAGGTATGACACCAGGCAATTCTAGCTGACAAACAGGCGGGCGCGAAAGTCCGTCGCACTCATATATCCACACTTCGCTGCTATCAGAATTGCCGTCGTAAACAACTGTCAAAATCCAACCTTTCTCCGATGAAATATCTGGAACGTAGATGGGTTCTGCGGGATAGCGATTTTCGCCGCAGTCGGCAATTGTGAGATTGTGGGTTTGCGTGTCGAAACGGGCGATCGCGCCATAACGTTCCGCTACAATATCAACATCAGCCCGATACATTGCCAGATAAACATACCGCGAGTCTTGTCCTACTTCTGAAGCAAGTACAATCGGAAATTCGCAAGGTTGATTCAACAATTCTTCTGTTGCTATCACTTTCCCCGTCTGCGGATTGAGATGCACTCGACAGAGAATCCCCTCGGCATTGGTGCGAGTTTCACCTGTCGCTACTTCTTTAAGTCGCTGATTGCTTTTAAAGTCGTCCAAGCGTACAAAATCAACCGCCACGGAACCATCTTCCTTGACAAAACCATTAGCAAAATGCCATTGAAACCAAGGATCGGTTTTGCTGCGACTAACTAAATATAGAGTTTCTGAATCAACAACTAATATTTCTGTTCCCAACTCCGGTTTCCATTCAAAGGAGTCACCATAACTGCTAATTCCAGCTAACACAGGTAAAAATTTCAGTCGCACTGGTGGCACAAAAAATATCAAATACTTGCCAGCTAAAACAAAGTCATGAATCAGTGGAATTCCATCCAAAGCAATAGTTGCTTTTTGGACGACTTTACCTGTAGAATTACTTTTATAAAGATTCAAATTAGTAGTAGCACCAGGGACAACTCCAAAATTATAAATATTACCACTAATCGGGTCACGTTTGCAGTGAGCCGAATAGCTAAATTCTCCTGATAAAGTTCCTAAGTTGTCTATACCAATAGTTTCTAGGGTTTGTAAATCAAGGCTATGAGGCGGCCCACCTTCCCATAGTGCCAAAAGGCGATCGGGCAAAGCTAAAACAGAAGTATTCGCAGCATTTTTAACTGTTTTAGTCCACCGCAACCACACAGGGCCCGGCGCTGTCATACCGTAATTACTGTAGAGAAATTTATCAGCTTTTTCTTCAGCTAGATATCCCGCTGTTTGCACGTAGCGATAAACAGCAGCAGCACCGACATCAGTAAAATGTACTGCCAAAATTGCACCGTCGCCATCAAACCAGTGTCCCGCAGCAACACCGCCGCGTTCCAAACGTGCGGGCCCGTTGCGGTAGAGAGTGCCGCGCAATCCGTCGGGAATTTTACCACTTTTAACCGATAACTGAGTCAACGGAAACTCGGCAGCAGGACGGGCTAAAGATTTGGCCCAGGATTTTTTAGCTGAGATTTTACTGTCTGTTTTCATTCGCAACTGGCAATTTTTAGCTGAGCTGGCAGAAATTTTGCTATACAATTATAGCACAAATTACCTAACAGTTATGACTTTCGCCCGCCGCTACCTGCTCAGAACTTTTGGGCTGACTGCTATTGGTACTCAGCTTTTACCCATCGCCCAAAACAACCTTTTTGCCAAAAGTGCGATCGAGCCGCGCCGCCTCAAAGTCGGCGATACAGTAGCCTTAATCAATCCTGCCGCTTTCAACTACGAAAAAGAAGTGCAGCAATTTTTCAAAGTGCTGGATAACCTAGGCTTAAAAGTTAAGCTAGGAGAGCATTTTTACGACCGCTACGGCTACTTAGCAGGCAAAGATGCCGATCGCGCCGCCGATGTCAACGCAGCCTTTGCCGACGACTCAGTGCAAGCTATTTTTACCGGGATGGGCGGCTGGGGCTGCGGTCGCATCTTGCCACTCCTGGATTACAATATAATCCGCAACAATCCCAAAATTATTATGGGATTCAGCGATATTACTGCGCTATTATTGGCAATTCATGCTAAAACTAATATAGTTACTTTCCACGGCCCTTTAGGTGTCTCCAGTTGGAGTCCCTTTACAGTAGATTACGTCAAAAAAGTTTTGTTTGACGGAGGTTCTGTGACCATGCAAAACTCCAAAACTATGCCTGTAGAAACCATTCGGCGCGGCACAGCTAGGGGAAAACTCATCGGCGGCAATTTATCAGTAATCTCAACACTAATCGGTTCAGCTTATTTGCCGGATTGGGAAAACAGTATTTTGTTTGTCGAGGAAGTTAGCGAAGAGGTTTATCGTATCGATCGAATGTTGACGCAGCTCCAATTAGCAGGCATTCTTGATAAAATATCCGGTTTTGTTTTCGGACAGTGCACCAAGTGCGAGGCCGAAAAACCGCAAGAGTCCCTCACCTTGTCTCAAGTCTTGACGGATCGCATTCGCCCCTTGAATATTCCCGCCTGGTACGGTTCGATGGTGGGACACATTCGGGATAAGTTCACTTTGCCGATCGGCAAAGAAGTCGAAATCGACGCAACTGCTGGTACAATCAAATTATTATCATCCGCCGTCAGCTAAATCTTGAACTATTCTCAATATTCCTAAGGTACGTAGTTGCGCTTCAGCGCTCTTAGCTTATATTATAAAGAGCGCCCAAGCGCAACTACGTAACTAATTACGTTTAACATTAAGTCGTCACCAATGGGCAGATCGCGAGCAACCATTCAAATACACAATCATAAATACCGTGAATAAAATCCCACAATTCATTAAATTATTAACAGCAATCATCCTGACAATAGTTTGCGTATTTCCGCTCAATCTCGGCGCATCAGCAGCCAATAAAATCGCCAACCAAGATACAATCTATCAGCAGCGAACAATCCACAATCCCGACGGCACCGGCAAATTTTACATGGGTCGAGAAATTGCCCAAGTCATGGGATATCAAGGGGCTGGTTGGCTCGAAAGACCATCTCGCGGCATGGAAGAAAAATCAGCTCGATTAGTCAACAATCTAGATTTAAAACCAACCGACATTGTAGCAGACATTGGAGCCGGAACCGGATATTTTAGCTTTCGTATCGCCCCCCTAGTTCCCGAAGGAAAAGTTTTCGCCGTTGACGTACAACCGGAAATGCTCAACTTTATTGAATTGAACAAACAAGAAAAAAATATCGCTAACGTTGAGCCAGTTTTGGGAAGTATCGACAATCCCAATTTGCCGGAAAACAGCGTCGATTTAGTTGTGATGGTGGATGCCTATCATGAGTTTGCCTATCCCAGAGAAATGATGCAAGGAATTGTCAAAGCACTGAAACCAGGAGGCCGCACAGTATCGATCGAGTATCGGGGCGAAAATCCGCTGCTTCCCATTAAAGGTTTGCACAAAATGACCCAGAAACAGGTGAAAAAAGAAATGGCCGCCGTCGGTTTAGTATGGAAAGAGACAAAAGATATGTTACCCCAGCAGCATTTAATGGTGTTTGAAAAACAATCTCAAATTTAGTAGCAAAGAAAACAAATTTGTTACCATTTTTTCTGATTTTTGTCAAGGGACATAAGCCGTATTCATGCGAAGGAGCGATCGCCCAAAAATACTAAGCATTAAGTAAGCCTTAAGATAGGCATTGTGTTCAAAATGTCAATCTACAATTAAAAATTGACAACCCAGAGGCGCTTCCCTAATTATTCCAGCGAAGAAGTGTCGCTACTAAAAGGTACTAGCTTGAACATTCCAAGTTCCATCCTCACCATGCTCGTCGGCATCGGAGTGACTCTGATCAGTCTCTGGTACGGCCAGAATCATGGATTAATGCCGATCGCCGCCTCGGCTCAAGCATCGCAGATAGACGGACTATTCAACACAATGATGACACTTTCCATAGGATTATTTATCCTAGTCCACGGAGTGATAGTCGTTGCTGTAATTAAATATCGCCGTCGTGAAGGAGACAATACAGACGGGCCAGCTTGGCATGATAACTTTCCCTTAGAAATTCTATGGACAGCCCTACCAGCGGTGATTATTTTAGGTATCGGAGTCTACAGTTTTGAGATTTACAACTCAATGGGTGGCCTCGATCCGATGGGTAATCACGATCACGGTACAATGCAATCGCACTCTAAAATGCGCGGAAGTGCGATCGCAGGCACGCTGTCAGATACACCACAAAAAGCCCCTCAAATTCAGCCAGAAAAACAAATTGCCCTAGGCGTAGGTGCTGCCCCAGAAAACGAAGAAAAACCAGCAGACTTAGTAGTAAATGTCATGGGTTTGCAGTACGCCTGGATTTTTAGCTATCCAGAAAGTGGCGTTAGTTCCGGTGAACTGCATATGCCACTCAACGGCGACGTACAGCTAAATCTTGCAGCTCAAGACGTGCTGCACGCATTTTGGATGCCCGAATTTCGGCTCAAACAAGATGCAATTCCTGGGCGAGGAAGCGAACTAAGATTTATACCAAACAAAGTCGGCGAATACCGAATTGTTTGTGCTGAATTGTGCGGCGCATATCACGGAGCAATGAAAGCTGTAGCATTCGTTCACACACCCGAAGACTTCGACCTTTGGGTGAAAGAACAGCAAGTTGCTAGCGCTCAAAACTTAGAGCAAGCAGTTGCCATCAATCCCGAAAAAATGTCAGACGGGGAATTCTTAGCTCCCTACGTCAGGGAAATAAAAATTAATCCCGAAAGTCTAGAACAACTTCATCCAACTCATCACAAAAAATAGTCATTAGTTCCTGGCAATGGATATTTAATCCAGAGCAAATAACTAATGACTAATAACTAATGACTAATAACTATGACACAAGCACAGTTCCAAGAAACTGCCAACATAGATGCTCGCGGAACAGCACCCGCCGATAGACATTGGCGAGATTATTTCACATTTAATACCGACCACAAAGTCATCGGTATTCAATACCTAGTTACAACTTTTGGATTCTATCTAATCGGCGGCGTGATGGCTACCTTAGTGCGAACCGAACTCGCCACACCCGACTCCGATTTTGTCGCCCCGGAACTCTATAACAGTTTATTTACTGTTCACGCCACGGTGATGATTTTCCTATGGATTGTCCCCGCAGGCGCCGGATTTGCTAACTTTTTGATTCCCCTGATGATTGGGGCAAAAGATATGGCATTTCCCCGGCTCAATGCCCTGGCTTTTTGGATGATTCCCGTAGCCGGCGTATTGCTGTTGAGCAGTTTTTTGGTGGGAGCTCCCCAGGCTGGTTGGACTTCCTATCCGCCTTTGAGCTTAGTTACTGCTCAAATGGGGGAAGAAATTTGGATTCTCAGCGTTTTGTTCCTGGGAACTTCTTCGATTTTGGGGGCGGTAAATTTTGCCGTTACCATATTCACGATGCGGGTTCCGAGCATGAGTCTCAATGAAATGCCTTTGTTTTGCTGGGCAATGATTGCGACTTCAGCGCTGACTTTAGTTGCTACTCCAGTGCTAGCAGCAGCCTTGATTTTGCTATCCTTTGACTTGTTAGCGGGAACGGCATTTTTTAACCCGACTGGTAACGGCGATCCGGTCGTCTACCAGCATTTATTCTGGTTTTATTCGCACCCGGCTGTTTACATTATGATCATGCCCTTTTTTGGGGTGATTTCAGAAGTGTTGCCAGTGCACTCGCGCAAGCCAATTTTTGGTTATTTGGCGATCGCCTATTCCAGTCTTGCCATCAGCTTTTTAGGCTTAATCGTGTGGGCGCACCATATGTTTACCAGCGGCACTCCCGGCTGGCTGCGGATGTTTTTCATGATCACCACCATGATCATCGCCGTACCCACTGGGATCAAAATATTTAGCTGGTTGGCGACTATTTGGGGTGGCAAACTCCGACTCGTCAGTGCGATGCTATTTGGGATGGGCTTTATCTCAACCTTCCTCCTCGGTGGCATCACCGGGATCATGGTAGCTTCCGTACCCTTCGACATTCACGTTCACGATACTTATTTTATCGTCGCTCACTTACACTACGTGTTGTTTGGTGGCTCGGTGTTTGGAATTTACGCTGCTTTTTACCACTGGTTCCCCAAAATGACGGGGCGGATGCTTAACGAATTTTGGGGTAGAGTTCACTTTGTTTTAACCTATGTGGGCTTTACTGTAACTTTCTTGCCGATGCACGCTTTGGGGATGCAAGGAATGCCCAGGCGGGTGGCAATGTACGACCCGAAATTTACGACAATTAATGTCATTTGTACTGTGGGCGCTTATATGCTGGCAGTCTCGACAATCCCGTTTATTGTTAACGTGATTTGGAGTTGGAGGTACGGCCCGAAAGCAGGTGACAATCCTTGGCAAGCTTTAAGTTTGGAATGGATGACGACTTCGCCACCGCCGATCGAAAATTTTGAAGGAATACCGGTATTGGCAACCGGGCCTTACGATTACGGCATGGAAAAAATTCAGAACACTGGCGAACGTCTCAGGCTGAAGTTGAGGGAAAATGCGACACGCAACGCCCAGAAACGGGGTATTCCGATTGCGGAGGCTCAAGTTTCCACTTTCTTTGGCGGGACTGCTACTTTGGTCGAGCCTGAATCAGAGATAAACGTTGATTCTCCTGGTGATGAAAGTCAAGATAGCAATTAGTCATTAGTGATTAGCGCGAGCGTCCCCGCTCGCGAACGTCATCAGTCATCAGTCAACAAACACGTCAAACCTAGTACCGCTCTGCTGTCTGACGATTAAGCTCTCGATCCCCCCTAGCCCCCCTTAGGTCGGGGGGGACAAGAAGCAATCAAAGCTCCCCTTGAGAAGGCAGGAATTGGACATACTCAAAACCCCCCTTGAGAATGCAGGAATTGGACATACTCAAAGCCCCCCTTGAGAATGCAGGAACCGGACACACTCAAAGTCCCCCTTCTTAAGGGGGATTTAGGGGGATCGAGCCTCCGCTATAAACGAGAGATACAAAGATTTTCAGACAATTGTTGGCACGAATGTTCTCTTCCTTCTTCCTTCTTCTTCCTTCTTCCTTCTTCCTTCTTCCTTCTTCCTTCTTCCTTCTTCCTTCTTCCTTCTTCCTTCTTCCTTCTTCCTTCTTCCTTCTTCCTTCTTCCTTCTTCCTTCTTCCTTCTTCCTTCTTCCTTCAACATCCATTACCAACTAGCAATTTATTATGCAACAAATTCCAGCGATCGATCCAGAAAAAACGGCTCTAAATTACCACCACAGCGCCGAAATAGAAGCGCACGGCGAAGAGCATCCCGACCACAGAATGCTAGGCGTACTTGTGTTCTTGGGATCTGAAGGCATGATATTTATGGGTATGTTTGCCGCGTATTTGATTTATCGGGCGATGGCCCCGATGTGGCCGCCTGAAGGTACACCCGATCGCGAGTTATTGCTGCCGGGAATTAACACGGTGATTCTGATTGCTAGTAGTTTTGTGATTCACAATGCGGATGCTGCGATCAAAAAGAATGATGCGACGGGTATGCGAAATTGGTTGCTCGTGACTATCGCTATGGGCGTCGTTTTCTTGTGCGGTCAAGTTTACGAATATACTCATTTAGAGTTTGGGTTGACGACTAATTTGTATGCCAGTTGCTTTTACGTTTTGACTGCTTTTCACGGTTTGCACGTGACGTTTGGAGTGGTGCTGATGGCTGGGGTCGTTTGGCGATCGCGCGTACAAGATCACTATTCCAGCGAACACCACTTCGGCATCGAAGCGACTGAGATTTATTGGCACTTTGTCGATGTGATCTGGATTGTTTTGTTTGTGCTGCTGTACATAATTTGAGCGTAGGCTTTTGTACTTAGCGGGCAGGCAAGATGCCTGTCCCACCTGAAATTAAGACCCCCGGTTGGGGGTTTTTTATTGTTTGCGAAGTGCGATCGACAGTTTGTAGTGAGGACTTCAGTCCTCATCAAAAGAAGGACTAAAGTCCTCACTACAAACCCGGCCACGATCTCAAAGCCGATCGCCCTAAATTACGCTAAATTAAAAGAAGCAATTCTCCCATCCACCAGCATTGAGGAAATTATGCAGTGCGAATTGTGCGATCGACCAATGGCAGCATTAACCGCCCACCACCTCATCCCCAAACAAAACACCAAGCGGAAAAACGAAGATCCCAGCCAGACGATCGACATTTGCTCGGCCTGTCACCGCCAGATTCACTCTCTTTTCGACAACAAACACCTCGCCCAAGAGCTCAACACCCTAGAAAAGCTCAAAAATGACCCTCAACTCCAGAAATTTGTCTCTTGGGTGAAGAAGCAAAAAACCGACAAACGCATTCAAGTACACAGCAAAAAAGCTTAAACATCGGCGGGCGGGTTCGGGGGTACCGCCCCTACAGAATGGCGGTGAAACTTACGATAAAGCATCGCCTCTATCGGCTTTCCACCCCGCAAATGTCGATCGGTAATTGCCGCAACTTCTTCAGCAGAAACACCGCTATACCAAACCTCTTCTGGTAGCACCAACACCATCGGCCCGTTACCGCACTGTCCCAAACAACTACTAGCGACAACTTCCACTTCTGCACCGGACAATTGCTGAAAAGTTGTCAGTACCTTGGCTGCATTTTGCTTGCGACAAGTGCGGTTTTGGCAAACAAGAACTCGCCTAGAAGATTCGATGATTTTCATGTTTTTTTGATTGACACTCTGCTTTTTGTATGCTATATTTGTATAATGGAAATAGGTGTGGTCATATATACAAAAGTGGTCAGAGAGTCAATAGAGATTTTGGAAGAGTTCCCGTGCTAACCCAAAAATCATGATAAACCTTTTGATGCTAACCATTGGCGATCGCGCTACATAAATCTGGGATGAATCGGCTAACCGCAGATACTTTTGAGATAAACACTGATAGACGCAGATAATTTCCCGATAATT
>NZ_JAEQCX010000166.1:0-14050 GCF_020738035.1 Microcoleus sp. PH2017_28_MFU_U_A | reverse complement strand
AAACTGTGGTCGTCGGCGCCGTTGGGTTGTGTACCGCCGCAATTGCGACGGTTCCTTCAGAAGAGTAGTTCGCTACGGCTACTGGTAAAGTTTAGTGCTCTGAATTCAGCTCTATAACTTTTGATCGAGAAAGCACCCATAACTTTATGGGTGCTTTTTGCTGATTGGGTAGTTGGTGATGAGTAATCTTCTTTATGCTCTACCATTATTCATTTTGCAAAATGTTAAAGAACATCCCTTTGATCGGCAAAATGCCATTATTCGGACAAGTTAACAGGTTTAAGAAATATCAGGTTGTACTCCAGCAGAGCGAAGAAGACTGCGGGGCGGCTTGTTTGGCTTCGATCGCCAAATTTTACGGACAGAATTTTACCATTAGCCGTTTGCGAGAATCTGCGGGTACAGGCCAAAAGGGGACAACTCTGCTGGGCTTGAAACAAGGCGCTGAGGCGGTGGGCTTTAATGCTCGATCGGTGCGAGCAGCGGCTGCTATTTTAGACAAAATTGACGAAGCACCTTTACCGGCTATTATTCACTGGAGCGGGTACCACTGGGTTGTTTTGTACGGAAAGCAGGGCGACAAATATGCGATCGGCGATCCGGCTGTCGGTATGCGCTATATTTCCAAAGAAGAATTAGCAGCAGGTTGGACAGATTGGCTGTGCTTGCTTGTAGACCCAGATCCCGATCGATTTTTTGCCGAAGCAGACGGCCAACCGCCCGCCAATTCGTTACAAAAATGGATGCGCCGGGTTTGGATTTACCGCCAGCTTTTAATGGAAGCACTGTTGATGAATGTGGTGTTGGGTTTGCTGTCGATTGCTTCACCTTTTCTCGTACAACTGCTCACCGACGACATTCTGGTGCGGGGCGACACGCAACTTTTGGCAAGTGTGGCGATCGCAGTTATAGTTATGAACCTATTTAGCAGCAGTTTAGGATTAGTACAGTCGAACTTAATTGCTCAATTTTCCCAGCGTTTAGAGTTGGGATTGGTCATGGAATTCGGGCGTAAATTCCTGCGATTGCCTTTAAGCTTTTACGAAACCAGACGCAGCGGCGAAATCGTCAGTAGATTACAAGATATCCAAGAAATCAATAAATTAGTTTCTCAATTTGCGATCAGCTTGCCCAGTCAATTTTTTATAGCTGTAGTTTCTTTTATTTTCATGTTATTTTACAGCAAAGAACTGACGCTGGCAGCTACAGTCATCGCTTTGTTCATGACTGCCTCTACAGTAGTTTTTCTGCCCGTATTGCAGCAAAAAACGCGGAATTTATTTGTACTGGAAGCAGAAACTCAAGGCGTTTTAGTAGAAACCTTTAAAGGCGCGCTGACTGTGAAAACTACTAGCAGCGCCCAGCAACTTTGGGAAGAATTTCAAGGTCGCTTCGGTCGCTTAGCGAGTCTTACTTTTCGTACCACACAAATCGGCATTCTCAATAATATCTTTTCTGGCTTTGTTGCTTCAGCGGGCAGCATTACCCTGCTGTGGTTGGGCAGCGGGTTGGTGATTGACAAGGCATTGAGTATCGGTCAGTTGCTAGCATTTATTAGCATGAATCAAAACGTTACTACTTGGGTGACTTCCTTGGTCGAATGTACTGATGAAATGGCTCGCGTGCAGACAGCAACTCAACGGCTTTCGGAAGTCATAGACGCTGAGCCAGAAAGTAAAAGCGATATTAATAAACCTGTGGTAACGCTTCAAGGCGGCGACGAAATTGTTTGTAAGAGTGTGAATTTTCACTACCCAGGCAGACTTGACTTGTTGGAAAATTTTTCTGTGACGTTTCCGGGCGGTCACGCAATTGCTTTAATCGGTTATTCTGGTTGTGGAAAAAGTACGCTAGCTAAGGTAATTGCTGGTCTGTATCCGCTGCAATCTGGTAATGTGAGAATTGGCGGTTACAATTTGCAAGATTTGTCTCTCGATTGTCTCAGACAGCAGGTGGTTCTTGTTCCCCAAGAAGCTCATTTCTGGAGCCGTTCGATTCTCGATAATTTTCAGTTGGGGAGTCCCGATGCCACTTTTGAACAGATTGTGAAAGCTTGCAAAATTGCCGGGGCGGATGAATTTATAAGCCAATTACCGGATAAATATCAAACTGTTTTAGGGGAGTTTGGGGCGAATATTTCGGGGGGACAAAGACAGAGATTGGCGATCGCCCGTGCCATTCTCAATAACCCGCCCGTGTTGATTCTAGACGAGTCTACCGCAGGGCTAGATCCCGCCAGCGAAGCGGAAGTCTTGGAAAATTTGTTGATGTACCGGCAGGGGAAAACTACGATTTTTATCAGTCACAGGCCCCGAGTGATCGATCGCGCCGATTGGATTATCATGTTAGAACGCGGTCGGTTGAAACTGCAAGGATCTGCTGCAAAATTGCGATCGATTCCTGGAGATCATTTAGAGTTTTTGGAACCTTAGACAAAATTGCAAAAATAATTAGGACGGGCTAGAAGCCCATCCCACAATAAAAAAAATTGCTATGATTGTGGAACGGGCATCTTGCCCGCCCAATCTATGATTGTGGAACGGGCATCTTGCCCGCCCAATCTATGATTGTGGAACGGGCATCTTGCCCGTCCAATCTATGATTGTGGAACGGGCATCTTGCCCGCCCAATCTATGATTGTGGAACGGGCATCTTGCCCGTCCAGCTATTGTTGCAATCTTGTCTAATGCACCCGACAAACTAGGGGAATCGCCTCCTGATTTTCCAACACCAAACCGTACTCCAAACCCTCAACAACCGCCTGACAAGAAGCATCCAAAATATTACCAGAAACCCCAACCGTCGTCCAACGATCGTGGCCGTTACTAAACTCAACAAACACGCGAGTTTTAGCCGAAGTTCCCGCACCAGAATCCAGAATTCGCACCTTGTAATCTGTCAGATAAAAATGCGCTATCGCCGGATAAAAATTCACCAAAGCTTTCCGCAAAGCCGCATCCAAAGCCGAAACCGGGCCGTTTCCTTCCGCACATTCCAGAATAATTGTACCATTTACTGACAATTTCACAGTTGCCAAAGCGGTACAATCTTCGCCAACCTTATCGCAGTGAACTTGAAATCCATGAATTTCAAACCACCGCTGCCGCTTTTCCAAAGCTTCCCGCATCAACAATTCAAAAGACGCCTCAGCACCCTCAAATTGATATCCCTGACTTTCCAAATCTTTCAACTTTTCCAGAATTTGGCGGCAAGCAGGATTTTTGCGATCGAGTTCAATACCAAAAGTCTTAGCCTTCGCCAAAACATTACTCAAACCCGATTGATCCGAAATCACAATTCGCCGGATGTTGCCGATTTTTTCCGGTTCCAAGTGTTCGTAAGTTAACGGATTTTTTTCAACCGCCGATACGTGAATTCCGCCCTTGTGAGCAAAAGCCGAAAGGCCAACAAAAGGAGCGTGATCGTCGGGAGCAAGATTAACAATTTCGCTGACGGAGCGACTGACTTGAGTTAATTTCGCTAATTGCTCATCTTGAATGCAATCATAACCCAACTTGAGCTGAAAATTAGGAATCAAGGAACACAAATTAGCATTACCGCAGCGTTCGCCATAACCGTTAATAGTTCCCTGTACCATCGTCACCCCTTCCCGCACACCAGCCAGAGCATTAGCAACGGCAACTCCAGAGTCGTTGTGAGTGTGAATTCCTAACTGTAAAGATTGAGTTAGTTCAGTTCCTAAAGCCGCTAAAACATCACGCACAACTTGACTAACTTCGTCAGGCAAAGTACCGCCGTTGGTATCGCAAAGCACCAGCCATTCTGCACCAGCATCCGCCGCTGCCATTAAAGTTTTAATCGCATACTCGGGATTGTGTTTGTAGCCGTCAAACCAGTGTTCGGCATCGTAAATAACGCGCCTTCCCTGACTCCGTAAATATTCAATAGTATCTCGAATCATCGCCAGATTTTCTTCTAACGTCGTCTTCAAACTTTCAATTACGTGCAAATCCCACGACTTGCCAAACAGCGTTACCCAGCGAGTCCCCGCAGACAAGATAGGCTGCAACATTTCATCATTGGCTGCCGTTTTTCCCGGTCGTCTGGTCGAACAAAAAGCGACAACTTCTGCTTGAATTAATGGCTGTTCTTTGAGCCGCCAAAAAAATTGTACGTCTTTAGGATTTGCTCCCGGCCAGCCACCTTCAATAAACGGAATTCCTAAACTGTCTAACTGTCGAGCAATTCGCACTTTGTCTTCGAGAGATAAGCAGAGTCCCTCGCACTGAGCGCCGTCTCGCAGCGTGGTATCGTAGATCCAGAGCCGATTTTTCATGGGAATTCTCAATTCTCAATTGGTAATATATCACTTATCATATTAGATGAAATTATTTGAAATAAATGCGATAATATATAGGAAAATTAACATAAATCTAATCGGGGTAAATTACTGTGGTTAAGGTACAAGCGCAAGGAAAAACATTTGAGTGCGATCGCGGATCGAATCTCCGTGAAGTCTTGCTCAAAAACGGCATCGATCTCTACAACGGCAACGCTAAAGTCATCAACTGCCACGGTTTGGGGACTTGTGGCACCTGTGCCGTCACCATCGAGGGCGAAGTTTCCGAGTCCGAGTGGCGTGAAAAAGCGCGACTTTCGATTCCTCCCCATTCTCCCGCATCAAACCGCCGTTTGTCCTGCCAGACTAAGGTTTTGGGCGATATTAAGGTGACAAAATATGATGGTTTTTGGGGCCAGGGCTCGGAAACTGTATGGAAACCTCAAGGATAGATTTTTGGTGCAGGAAGGCTGATAAGCTGTAGTGCATTTAGATTGCATATTTTGGGTGGTGCTGCGAAGCCCACCCCACAAGAAAATATGTAAGACTTGCCCCAAAATTCTAACTGTAAGGTGCGAACACCAGCACCTTACCCTCAAGAAGGCCCCGAGGTAAAAAAGCCAGACAGTCCATAGAAAAGTCAATGAATTCATCTCAAGATATTCTGATTATTGGTGGCGGAATTATCGGCCTTTCCCTAGCAGTTGAACTGAAATTGCGAGGGGCATCTGTCGCTGTTCTTACCGCCGATTCTCCACAACCGACGGCCCGGGCTGCTGCCGGAATGCTCGCTCCCCAAGCGGAACGAATTCCCCCCAGTCCGATGCTGGATTTGTGCTTGCAAAGTCGCGCGCTGTATCCTTCCTGGGTGGAACGCCTGGAAGAGATTACGGGGTTGAAAACGGGGTATTGGCGATCGGGAATTCTCGCACCAGTTTGTCAAAACGATCCTCAACAACAGCCGCTATTGTCAAACCTTAACTCTCATTGGTTAGACAGAGATACTGTTCGCCAGCACCAGTTTGGATTGGGTGAAGAAGTAATCGGTGGTTGGTGGTATCCTGACGACGCTCAAGTGGACAACCGCGCTTTATTTCGGACGCTACAGAGCGCAACCAAAGAATTGCAAATTGAGATTATTCAAGATACTGCAAAGGAAATTATTCGGCATGGAAACCGAGTTTTTGGCGTAGAAACAACGGCAAGAAAATTGCAAGCTGACCGTTATGTTTTGGCGGCAGGGCCTTGGTGTGAGAAGTTATTGAATGTTCCGGTTTTTCCCAGAAAGGGGCAAATGCTGTCAGTGTGCGTACCAAAAGATTGTGCAGTTATGCAGCCATTGCAAACAGTTTTATTCGGGACTGGCATTTATATTGTGCCGCGTCAAGATGGCAGAATTATTATTGGTGCAACTAGCGAGAATGTGGATTTTACCCCTGGAAATACCCCAGCGGGAATCCAAAGTTTGCTAGCAGGAGCGATTAAGTTATATCCCGAATTGCAGAATTATCCGATTCTAGAGTTTTGGTGGGGATTTCGGCCTGCTACGACGGATGAGTTGCCGATTTTGGGCGCTTCTGCTTGGGATAATTTGACATTGGCAACTGGGCATTATCGCAATGGCATTTTGTTGGCTCCGGTGACTGCTAAGTTGTTGGCTGATTTGATGTTAAATCGAAAGTTAGATCCGTTGTTGGCTGCTTTTAATTATGCGAGGTTTGCATTTTCCTGACATTCGGTTTAATCGTTCGGACTTTAGTCCTCTCTTTATAAAGATAAATGAAGCAGGACTAAAGCCCTTACTACGAACTTAATTTTGGCGTAAGTCCAAATTAGTTAGATTCCGTTTTTTTGGGTAGGTTCAATTCCCTGCATTTAAGCGCAGCCAAATCGTAAGCATTTTGGTAATCTTTACCGCCTAACATCACATCGCCGTAATATTCATAGGGTTGATTTCCGTAAACCGGCAGGGGATCGTCTTCTGGATAATCTTCTTTTGATTCGTCTAGAATTGCTTTGAGTTTCTTGACGCTCAATCGCTGGGCGGGGAAGTAATGAATGTCTTGAGCATTGAAGCCAAGATGCGGAAAAGTTGGGTCAACAATGCGCTCGTTGAGTTCAATCCAGCTATACTCGATGGGTTTGTAAGGCGCTCCGGGTGCAGCTAAAAAGCCTTGAACGTAGATTGCGCCTTCGGTGGTTAATGCTGCTTTGGAAGCGTTATCAAAGCAGTTTTTACGGTTGCTTTTAATGCGAGTGGCGATTTCAATAGAAAGCGTCTCGTCTAACAGTTCGCTCATGATTTATTCTAGTTGCGCGTGCGACTAAATTGTAGCAAGTCGGAGCTGCGATCGCAAAAAACGAACGATCGCCAATCACGATCGCTCCTCAAATTCCCGTTTCCACGAGTCGAGCCAAAATCCTCTGCGGTGGTGGATGTTGTGTCACATTTGGGTTTCGGGGGCGGTTTGTCAAAGGCGTAAGCGGGGGTGATACGCGCCGAAAAGTCGATCGCCCGCATCAACTTCCCGGCGGATCGCAAGATTTGGGAGTCGCCGAATGTTTGAGAGTGCGATCGAGTTATCTATTTAGCAAAGTGGCTAAATGCTGCACGGATGGCGATGAACCACACCATCAGGGTTGAGAATAGGTAGAGGTAGAAGCGCAGCAGGATTAGATTGAATGTACAATGAACGATGCTGTGCAAAGCGCGAAAGCCAACGAAGATCCAAGCCGCATTCACATAAACTGCATCTACCTGGTTCGTGATGAAAAGGTATAGCACCAGCGCATAAAACAGGACGGGAATCTCGAACAAATTCTTGAAGTTATCGGACGGATTTGATACCTCTGGTGGCGAGATTTGTGCCAGCATACCAGGTACAGCCAGCTCCTTCGGGGCGAGCTTTGTATTGTTGAGGAAAGTGATACGGCGGATGTAGAGATAAACCCAGACTACCAGTGTCACAAACACCATTGCAAAGAAGGGACTAAAAATTGCATTTTGCATCGTTTTTACCTATAAAACTCAATTGTTCTGAAGATGGGCGGGCGATAAAATGCGCCCTACGCTATGTACAAGAATTGAAGAAACAAAGACTAAGGTAAATCCAATCAGAGGATGGAGTACCTCTAGGTGAAAAGGAGTGTTGAGATGAATGGTCAAAAATTGTAGTCCCAGCAGTACGGGTAGACTTGCGGTGAGACGTTGTATTTGAGGTGAGAATCGAGTCAGCAGCGACCATCCCAGTAATAATAATGACAGCCCGCTATATCCTCGGACTAGCCAAACATGAATATCCCACCATGCAGGATTGACAAAGTAAGCGAATCCAACCGTTAACAATTGAGCAATCAAGCAGAGGTTAAAGACGACTGAAGTCGCATAAAAGCCGATCGGCATCCAACGCATGGGAGTGCGATCGCGCTCAATTTCCGAATTGATGGTCATGTCACGTTATTTTTGATACTTTTGATAATATAAGCTGAGTAATTCAGCAGTCATAGACCCCGATCGGGTACACTTTTCGCTATCACGACGATGACAAATTCCTTACAGCATTTATTTGAAGCAATCAATCAAGTCAAGAATGAACAAGATCTGCGATCGCAAGTCGTGCCGCAAATCGGCGAGTATTTTGCCGCTAAGCGATCGGGAGTCTTTTTCTTTGACCAACTGCCTTTGTTAGATAAAAAATTTCATAAAACCCTGGAAATTGCACTATCGATCGAATATAATCCTATTGCGCGTTATCTAGTTGAGCGCCATGCTCCAGTCCACGAAGCACTGGTAGCATCACCCAAAGTTTGGACGATGATTTGTCCTCGCCCCGATCATTGGCACGTGATGGCGGGCCCGATTGTAAGTTGCGGTCAATTAGTGGGTGTATTCGGTTGCACTCGCGAACAGTCAATGTCTGCTTTTGATGCACAAAATTTAGCAGATTTGAGTGGAATTTGTTTGCACTTATCTGTCTGGAGTGCAACAATGCGATCGCCATACCAGCCTTTCAAAACCAATCGCTTAACGCCTCGTGAATTGGAAATTGCCGAGTTGGTGGCTTTGGGACGAACTAACGCCGAAATTGGGACTGAACTTTGGATTACTGAAAATTCTGTGAAGCAAGCTCTGAAGCGAATGTTCCGCAAGCTTGAGGTTTCATCCCGCGCGCAGATGGTGGCACAACTTTCTGCTACAAAATACGAGCCTAGTGTCAAGCAGTCTGTATCAAATTTGGTGCTCAACGGCGATCGATAACATTTTGCTTGCGCCCTCACCGATTAGCCAACCGTATAGTAGTATGGTATTATTTGATTTTCTGTCAATCACCTGCAATCTAAACTATATTCTCAGCTAAGCACTTATCCACACTACAGACATACTGAATGAAAAGCGCGATCAAAAAGTCGGATTTTGTGCTATCTCCTTACATGAAGAGCAACAATTTCAAAGCTACATACCAACTACTCAATACAGTCATCCCCTATACATTTTTATGGTTTTTAGCATTTAAAGCTGCTGCCATTTCTGTATGGCTGCTGCCACCGATCATCGTGTTGATGACACTCTTTTCAGGACGTTGTTTCTCCTTGATGCACGATTGCGGACACTATTCTCTGTTTAGTTCCAAAAAAGTCAATCGCACAGTGGGTTTTCTGCTAGGTATCATCAATGCAATTCCTCAGTACCCCTGGTCTAGGGGACACGCTTACCATCACAAAAATAATGGTAATTGGGATATGTACCGAGGCCCTTCGGCGTTGATTTCCACCGAAAAGTTTGCGGCACTCAGTCCATTTAACCAAAAGATATATCAGTTGCTCAGACACCCGCTGATGCTGTTTCCTGGTGGCTTTTTCTACCTGATTATCAAACCAAGACTCGCGCTAATATTGGGAATTGCTGGTTTTGTCAGACATACTTTTGATTGTCTCAATCAAGATTTAGGTATGGGTTTATCTAGAATAATTGCTTCCTACAAATCCAAACACTGGTATACGACGGCTGAGTTTTGGGATTTACTCTTCAACAATATTTGTGTGGTGGGTAGCTGGCTTTATCTGGGTAACTTACTTGGGTTTGGGTTTTTCTGGAGTGTTTACTCAATTGTGATGACTTGTTCGGCGGCGATATTTATCTGCATCTTCTTTGTGCAGCACAATTTTGAGGGTTCCTACGCTCACAAGACAGAGGGCTGGGACTATCTGCTTGGTGCGATCGAAGGTAGCAGTTATCTAAAATTACCAACTATTCTCAATTGGTTTTCGGCTGATATTGCTTACCACAATATTCATCATCTGTCTGAGCGAATTCCTAATTACAATCTTCGGGCGTGTCACAATGCTAATTTGCACCTGCTTGGTAATTCAAGAATCCTGACAATTCGCGAGATTCCTGATTGTTTTAAGTTCATTCTTTGGGATGCTGCTTCAGATAGTCTGCAATCGATCGCATCATTTAGACAACAAGTAGAAATAATTTGATTCCCGTACTATGCAACCCAACGATCGGCTTTTCGGGGAAGCTGTCAACTGTCAACTGTCAACTGTCAACTGCTATACATTCTGCTCTGGAAAGAAGGTAAAAAAATGAATTTATTTGTTGTTGTACTTGGAGTTTTGTTTGTACTGCTGGCGATCGCCCTTCTGATCTATTTAATCACGGCTCGCCCTTATCAATCATCGGACTCCGTGGCCAATTCCTACGACGAATGGACGGAAGACGGGATTCTCGAATTTTATTGGGGCGAGCACATCCACTTGGGCCATTACGGTGCGCCGCCACAACGCAAAGATTTCCTCGCAGCCAAATCGGATTTTGTGCATGAAATGGTGCGCTGGGGAGGCTTGGATAAATTACCTGCCGGCACTACAGTCTTAGATGTTGGCTGTGGAATTGGCGGTAGCAGCCGCATTCTGGCGCAGGATTATAAGTTTGCTGTCACGGGAATTACGATCAGCCCGCAGCAAGTTAAACGCGCTCAAGAATTAACTTCCCCAGAGCTCGATTTGCAGTTTCGGGTGGATGATGCTATGGCGCTGTCGTTTCCAGATGCGAGTTTTGATGTGGTTTGGTCGATCGAAGCTGGGCCGCATATGCCAGATAAAGCCGTGTTTGCGAAAGAGTTGATGAGAGTCGTCAAGCCCGGTGGCGTGCTGGTTGTGGCTGACTGGAATCAAAGGGACGATCGCAAAATCCCGCTCAATTTCTGGGAGAAACCAGTAATGCAGCAACTGCTGGATCAATGGTCGCATCCGGCTTTTTCAAGCATCGAGGGCTTTTCAGAACTTTTAGAAGCAACGGGGTTTGTGGAGGGCGCTGTAACCACCGCAGATTGGACGCAAGAAACCCTTCCTTCCTGGATAGATTCTATCTGGCAAGGTATAGCTAGACCGGCCGGATTAGTGCGTTTTGGTGTATCGGGTTTCATCAAGTCTCTGCGAGAAGTACCGACTCTTTTACTAATGCGATTAGCATTTGGTGCGGGGCTTTGCCGCTTTGGAATGTTCCGCGCACTGCGAGCAAATTCGGTAGAAAGAAGACTGGCGGTTGAAACCGCGTCTACACAGGCAAAACCCGCCTCCGCGGGTTGAAGATATTGCAATTAAAATTACGTGGGCTAGAAAGAAGACTGGCGGTTGAAACCGCGTCTAGACAGACAAAACCAGCCTCCGCGGGTTAAAGATATTGCAATTAAAATTACGTGGGCTAGAAAGAAGACTGGCGGTTGAAACCGCGGCTAGACAGACAAAACCCGCCTCCGCGGGTTGAAGATATTGCAATTAAAATTACGTTATTCTCTTCAGTCTCGCGTTGCGCGGACTTCGTTTGTGTAGACGCGGTTTCAACCGCCGTCTAGCGGTTTCAACCGCCGTCTTATCTTAGAGATAATTTGAATATGAGCTAGATCATAGAAAGCTTTGGAACAATTTGGCAAACTGAGAGTAAGGTTAAATAGGAGGTCAATTTTATGACCAATATTGCTCTCAATTTTAAGACTGCACCGGGGCATGAAGTGCTGGCGGCGGCTGGCAAGAAAATGCTGAGGCCGGGGGGAAAAGTTGCTACGGAAATGTTGTTTGAATGGGCGGATTTTCAAGCGGGCGAAACTGTTTTAGAGTTGGCTGCTAGTTTTGGATATAGTTCGATCGCCCTTGCGGAACGTTTTGGCGTTAAAGTAGTGGGAGTTGAGAAGAATCCCGACAGTGTGGCGCGCGCTCGTGCTAATGTTGCAGCAGCGGGTTTGGGCGATCGAGTCCAAATTGTCGAAGCAGATATTTTTCACTTGGATCGGATTTCCCAAGAGTTTGATTGGGTGTTGGCTGAAGCTATCCTGACGATGCAGTCAGGGTGGGGGAAAGCTAAAATTATATCGGGAATTTGCGATCGGCTAAAACCGGGCGGCAAGTTTCTTTCTCACGAACTTTTAGCTAGAAACCGAGAATCAGAAATTCACAAAGCTTTGTCGGAAGTGATTCGGGCTAATTCAACGCCTTTGTCTGAGTCTGGCCCGATTGCTGTTTGCCAAAACGCGGGTTTGCAAGTAGAAAAGTGTCAAACTGGGGCGATGGGACTCCTCAACTTGCCGCGAATGGTTGAAGACGAAGGTTTTGTGGGTACTGTGCGGATTTTGTGGAATATTTTAAGTAAATCGCAAATTCGCGATCGTATTTTAGCAATGCGTCAAGTTTTCCAAAAGTACGATCGCGATTTAGACTACATCATCCTTTGTGCAACAAAACAATATTAAGGGATTCAAAAATCATGACTGCTACTCTTTTACCGTTAGAATCTTCCGCAATCCAACTCCGAGAAGCAATTGAATATCCCGCCGCCGGAGTGCTGAGCAAAATTTTAGTAAAGGACAATAATTGCCAGTATACCCTACTTTGTCTGGCTGCTGGTAGCGAGGTTTCCGAACACTCTTCGCCGCGCAATGCCACAGTTAATGTAGTCGAAGGAAAGGGAATTTTGACTTTGGAAGGTAAGGATATTGTCTTGGAATCGGGGGTGTTTGTATTCATGCCCGCTCGCGCTCCCCACGCTTTGAAAGCTGAAGAAAACTTGGCGTTTATTTTGACATTTTCGGAGTAAAATAATACTGTCAATTCTGATTAATTTCAAGAAACTAGCATTATTATTTTATTTGAAAATCAACCTCTCGATCCCCCTAGCCCCCCTTAAGAAGTAGGGTGGTTTTATTGTGAGGATAGGAAATATAAAAATACCAACAGTATCGCTCAAAGGTTGGCTCGCGCTTGGGCCAAGGTACGTAGTTGCGCTCTTAGCGTCTTTCCTAATATTATAAAGAGCGCTGAAGCGCAACTACGTACCTAATTTTTCTGACGACAATAAAACCGCCCTGCCTAGCCCCCCTTAAGAAGGGGGGGACAAGAGCATCAAAGTCGCCACAACGATTCGGGGAACCGAAGTTTTCTTCAAAGTCCCCCTTCTTAAGGGGGATTTAGGGGGATCAAAACTTAGCGATAAACCTACCGAATCAATGTACTTCTTCCCTTCATTAATCTATGTCTTCTCCAGAGGCGATCGCCTCCAGTTGTTTCCAATCCAACACAGTAATTTTTCCGCCTCGACTGTAAGATATAACTGGCTTGAGTTTCTTAAACAACCGCACGCATTCTTCGTAGGTGATGCCAATACTGCGAGCAATTTGATAGTAGGGAAAACGTTTTTCTAAACATACACTATTATCCACAATCTTCGTACCTTGCTCGATGCCAAAGTAATGAATGAATCTCGCCAGCCGCACGATCGCCCTTTCCGACACCAAACCGTGTACAGTCTCGTGCAGTTGCTGCAACCGCTGGTTAAAAACCGCCAATATTCGCAAAGCAATCTCAGGATTTTGCCGAATTGCTGCTAGCAAAAATTCCCGTTCTGTGGTAAGAACTTGCACGTCAGTTTCTGCCGTCACCGTTGCCGACGCAACTCCGTTACCCAGCAAAGCAGGTGCGGCAAAAATATCTCCCTGAAATAAAGTACGCAAAATTGTTTCTTTGCCCGCCGCCGCTGTTTTTGCTACCCGCAGCGAACCGCTCAAAAGCGTGTATAATTTTTCGGGGATGCGATCGCCCTCATACATCACAACTTCTCCCTGTCGGTAACTCCGAATTGCTGTATGTTCTTGCAGTTGCTCTAAATCAGTTCGGTTTAAGCTGGCAAATATCCCAATTTGGGCCAGTTGCTCAACGGTTGCTTTCATAAATTTAACTTGAGCCGGAGTCCATTCAGAGTATCATAGCGGTGAATTCAGAATATATCGAGGCTAGCAGAGCTAGTACCTAGCTAGCGATTAAATAGACAAGGTAGTACACTTGTAGACAAATCTACGATGTACCTGTTCAAACCCTGGGCGATTCCCAAAAAACCTTGGATTGTCAGTAAAGATACTCGCTTGCGCTGGGATGTTTCGGGGAAGTTACCAGCCAAACCTACCCTGTCGGGCGATCGGTGAAATACAGTATTGAGGTCGAACAATGCTTTTATCCATCAAAACAAAGTTAAAACTAAACAAGAGTCAGACAACTGTCATGAGCAAACACGCTGGAATAGCAAGGTTTACTTATAACTGGGGATTGGCTACTTGGTGTTACCTTTATCAAGATGGATTGAAGCCCAATAAATACCTGCTCAAGAAATTCTTTAACAATCATGTAAAGCCTGAGTTTACATGGATTAAAGAAGCGGGAATTTGCCAGAAGATAACTCAATATGCTTTCGACAATCTT
>NZ_JAEQCX010000165.1:0-12020 GCF_020738035.1 Microcoleus sp. PH2017_28_MFU_U_A | reverse complement strand
AATGATTCCAAACGCAGATTCCTCTGACGCAAGACGCCCGCATCTGTAATCCAATGGCACGGGGGCAAAAACAAATTGAACCAGGGGCAAATAGTCTCGCGCCGCCACAATTTGCTCAAAAAGCTACCCAAATAGTCAAGGATGGGTAGCTTTGTCCATAAATTAAGTTACAGTTTCAAACCCCGCAAGGCGTGCTGACTTTTAGCTCTACAGGAGTAGTTATGCAACTGCAAACAGATATTCGTAGTCGGCAACCGCAAGCAACGCTAGCCAGCGCCGCGAGTGCCTTGGACTGGGCAAAATTTGGCTGCGCCGTACCTGCACCAAAATTGGCTCCTTCGATGTGGGTCAAATTGTTCAATCCGCCAACAGCATTCAGTTTTGACGAAGCGTGGTTGTTGTGTCAGTGCTCCGACCAAAAGTGGCTGGCTTGGATTCCTGATTATGGGGAAATTTTGCTGAGTACGAATGAATTTTGCGCTACTTAGGATCGCAAATTAAATAACTTACAATTTTAATTGTTATTGTGGGATGGGCGTCCCGCCCGTCGTTTTTGGACGGGCGGGACGCCCATCCCACAAACCTGTCGAAGTTATTTAATTCTCATTCCTTAATCGAAAATTATAGTTTGAAATCTATATCCTTCAGGTTTCACAGCATATTTTTGGAAAAAACCAGGTTTCTGCATTATCTCGTTTGTAGTGAGGAATGCGAGTCCTCAGAAATTAAGAAGGACTGAAGTCCTCACTACAAACTAATTCATTGACATTTTGCCAACAAAAAGAGCAATAGAAAACTATTGCTCTTTTTGTGTAAAAACACTTTCTAGTTTTTGTCTTCAGACAGCGGAACTTACTCGCTTATTTGCAAACTGCACGGTTATTTGCATTTCTGACAATCGTGCCTACTTTGCCATTAATCTGAATCGGGTTCTTGGTGCTGGCCCGGATCAAGCGGGGCTGTTTACCCAGACATTCTCTGATAGATTCTGACCAGGTGGTGAGAGCGCGGGTGTATTCTGTACGAGTCGCGGGCGCGCGAAACTGCTCGGTAATTAGGTGATCTGTGGTGATGCTAGTGTCAGTAGCAACATTAGTAATAATTGGAAAGTCAAAGGCTTTGGGTAAAGTTCTTTCAGGAATTTTGCCCGGTACTGTTTGGTAGTTCTTTGAGCCGCCTTTGTAGTCAATACCTGCTTGAGGGGCTGTTTGAGCGAAGGCAGGAATAGGCAAGCTGGCTACCAATACGGTGCAGCAACTCCAAAATAATTTCGATTTCATCCGATTCATCTCCTCAACTTTATGACGGTTAGCACTAATTAGGTAGGGACAAAAACATTAGCTTTAATTTATAAAAAATCTAATGCTAATGAACTTTTATCTTGGTTTTGACCCATCTAATTTATTACCATACATCTTCAAAAACGTACAAACTGGTTGGTCTGACAAACTGTAGAATGGTTTCAGTTGAGTGAGACATTTACACATCTGAAGTTGTTACAGCGTTGGGGACTCGATTTTACCAGAATGATTCATTTTCGATCGATGTCATTGGAACTTTATCAAATTTTGTCTCAGATATCAAGTTTTGTCGATCGCCTGTGGCGTTTTAACACTGGTTGACGGCTCGATCGCCCTTTGAGTGTTATGCGCTATACCAGCGGAAGAAAGATGCTAGAGTGCATCAATGGGCGTTTGAGTATTTTCAGGCGACAATAGACAGAGAAGGGGCTTGAAAATAGGTGATTTTAGTGGAAGATAGTAAATTTATCGACGTATCGGAAATCATGGGTGTTCCCGCGGCTCCTGCGGGCTACAAGTCGGGCTTTGTGGGTATTATCGGGCGCCCGAATGTTGGCAAATCCACCCTGATGAATCAGTTGGTAGGACAGAAAATTGCCATTACTTCGCCGGTGTCTCAGACGACGCGCAACAGGCTGCGGGGCATCCTGACGACGCCGGAAGCACAAATTATTTTTGTCGATACTCCCGGAATTCACAAGCCGCATCACCAACTGGGTAAGGTTTTGGTGCAGAATGCGCGCGCGGCGATTCAGTCGGTGGATGTGGTGCTGTTTGTGGTGGATGGTTCGGTGGAGTCGGGTGGGGGCGATCGATATATTATCGAAATTCTCAGCAATTGCAAAATTCCAGTGATTTTGGGGATGAATAAGCTGGACGAACAACCGGAGGATTCCGTGTTGATCGATCGCACCTACGAGCAAATTGTCAATCCTCAGTGGCCAGTGGTCAAGTTTTCGGCTCTCACGGGCGAGGGTGTCGAGCCACTGCAACAATTGTTAATCGAACATTTGGAGGTTGGGCCTTACTATTATCCGCCAGATTTGGTGACTGACCAGCCGGAACGGTTTATTATGGGCGAGTTGATTCGGGAACAGATTTTGCTGCTGACGCGGGAAGAAGTGCCGCATTCTGTAGCAATCGCGATCGACATTGTTCAAGAAGAAGCGAAGATTACCCGCATTCTGGCGACGATTCACGTCGAGCGGGATTCCCAAAAAGGTATTTTAATCGGTAAAAGCGGCAGTATGCTCAAGTCGATCGGCAGTGCGGCCCGGGAACAGATTCAAAAGTTAATTGAGGGTAAAGTATATTTGGAGCTATTTGTCAAGGTGCAGCCGAAGTGGCGGCAGTCCCGCACCCGTTTGGCAGAATTGGGCTATCGGGTGGAAGAGTAGGGGCAATTCATGAATTGCCCCTACTGGCAATGGGCTGGTGATAGCGATCATAAAGTGGCGGAGGGACACGCGGATTGTAAACATTATTCGTCACAATGATACAAGGCCGAACCTTCCCCGTTTCAGAACCTCTCGTCGGTTCCAAGAATGTTTGTGCGAGACTAAAATAGGGAATAGAAATAAACTCCATTACCCATTGCCTACCATCCATTACCTAAAAAAATGATCGCCGCCAAAGAAAACTTTCCTCACATAACCCCAGAAGAATACTTTGCTTGGGAAGAAAAGCAGCTAGAAAAGCATGAGTATATCGACGGTCAAGTGTACGCCATGAGCGGCGGCAGCGTAAACCATAGCCGCATTGCCGTCAGACTCACAACTCTCTTCTCCAATCATCTAGAAAACAGCAGTTGCGAAACAGGAAACTCCGATCTGAGAGTCAACATCGCCGGAACCAAAAACTACACCCATCCTGATGCAAGTGTAACGTGCGACGATCGCGATAAAACCACAACCCAATACATTACCTACCCCTGCTTAATCGTTGAAGTTCTCTCTCCCAGCACTGAGGCCTACGATCGCGGTGGTAAATTTAGAATGTATCGCAGCAACCCTGTCTTACAAGATTATCTATTGGTTAGTTCCACCAGTATCGAAATGGATTTGTATCATAAAAATGATGCTGGTGAATGGATCATTATTAACTACAAAGAAGGTGACACTATCGAACTAAAAAGCATCAATCTTAGTTTTGCGATCGAACAAATTTATCGCAACCTCGACCTAACCCCAGAAACAACACCTTAAAAGTTGACATATATCATAAAACTAAGGTGATTTACGTCCGGTGAGCGTGTTGGTATTACTACTTTTAAATTAGGAGATTGTTATGATTGCAGCTAGAGAGCAGGAGCGGTACTTTACGCCTGAAGAGTATTTTGCTTGGGAGGAGCAACAATTAGAAAGGCACGAGCTAATCGATGGTCGCGTATGTGCGATGAGTGGGGGCACGCAAAATCATAGTGCGATCGCGGGAAACTTTTTAGTGACGATCAAGCCCCATCTGCGGGGTAGTGGTTGTAAAACATACAATTCTGACTGCCGCGTAAATATCCTCAATACTCACAACTATACCTATCCCGATCTGAGTGTCACTTGCGATCGGCGAGATAATTCTAGCCCTCAATATATTACCTATCCCTGTTTGATTGTTGAGGTTTTATCGGATAGTACCGAGGCTTACGATCGCGGCAAAAAGTTTGAAAAATATCGCCGCAATCCGAATTTAATTGATTATGTGTTGGTGAGTTCGGATGAGATGGCGATCGATATTTATCATAAAAATGATGCAGGGGATTGGTTGATTCTGAGCTATCGATCGGGCGATCGCGTCGAGCTTAAAAGTATTGGGTTGAGTTTGGCGATCGAGCAATTCTATGAAGAAATTGTTTTTGAGCAGCAATCTTGAATTTATTATTAAGAGGGCGATGTAATAATATTGATGTAGAGTTCTAAGAAATCTGTTACCGTTTAAATATTTGTGCAGCATATGCGTCCGAATGTTGATTCTCAGAAGATAGAACGACTGATGCAAGTCTTGGGCAGAGAGGCTCAGGGCTCAGGCTGCATCTATTTTACTGGTGGTGCTAGTGCCCTACTGATTGGATGGCGGAGTTCGACCATTGATATCGATATTCGTCTAGATCCTGAACCCCCAGGCATTTTTGGTGCGATCGCCAAAATCAAACAAGAATTGAATATTAATATCGAACTGGCTTCCCCACAGGATTTCTTACCCACAATTCCGGGGTGGCGCGACAGGAGTATCTTCATTGGCAAATACGGTCAAATCTCGTTTTATCACTATGACTTTATAGCCCAAGCACTCTCCAAAATATCCAGGGGATTCGATCGGGACATTAAAGATGTTCAAGCCATGTACGAACAGAAATTATTTTCATTAGAAGAACTGCGGAATAGTTTTGAGAGTATTGCACCCGAATTAATCCGATTTCCCTCTCTTAATCCTGATGCGCTCAGAAGCAGAGTTGAGAACTTCATCAAACGTTTTGAAAGTAACATAGAGGATGGACAGTTATGAACTTAAATGAGTTGCCGGGAGCAGAGCTAATTCTACCTGGACTGAACGATCTTCATCATGGTAAAACTAATACAGTTGGGTCATTGTTAGTCGCGATCGCAGCAACGCGCCTAGCTGAAGCAGGCTTAGATGTTCCTCTCGATCGTCTGGCCGCAGAGCCAGAATTGACTCTTTATGCCCGCCTTCAAGATGAACGAGATGATGCTTATCCCTACTACAATGCTTTGCTGAATCGCTTGAGTAGCTTTTGCAATGCACTTGAACTTCGTTATATGTGAGAATATGCGATCGATCGGCAGTAACAAAAGGATTTAATTAAAAAAAAAAGATGTCGATCGCTGCCGGTGGGCGATCGCTTGTAATTGGATGAAAGTGCGATCGATAAGACTCACCCCAAAATACCTATGAAAACCACGATCGAAATCGATAACTCCCTCATCACTAATGCGCTCCAGGCGACTGGACTCACAGCACAACAAAAGAATACATTCTATGTAGCTTCACAGAAAAATAGTATTACCGAGTGTTTCTTATGAACTACCGAGACCACATCACGATCGAAGCAAATAAACGCGGTGGTAAGCCTTGTGTACGCGGCTTGCGAATTACAGTTTATGAAGTGCTTGAGTACCTGGCTTCCGAGATGACCGAAGCAGAAATTCTCGATGATTTTCCCGATTTGACACGAGAAGATTTAAAAGCTTGTATAGCTTATGCTGCTGACCGTGAGCGTCGGTTTATGACCGCTACCTTATCCGCATGAAATTACTTTTTGATGAAAACTTGTCGCCCAAGTTGCCGAATCGTTTGAGCGATCTTTTTCCAAATTCACTTCATGTTCGAGATGTGGGCATGAAAGCAACGATCGACCCAATAGTTTGGGATTATGCAAAAGACAATGATTTGATGATTGTCTCGAAAGACGCGGATATGCACGACCTGAGCTTAGTATTTGGGAATCCACCGAAAGTTATTTGGCTTCGACTTGGAAACTGTTCGACATCACAAGTTGAAAATTTGCTGCGTCGGGATTTTAAGGCGATCGAATTATTTTATGAAGATGAGACTTTATCGCTGCTTGCTTTATCATAATGCACCGATCGCCGAGGGTGTGCGATCGACTCTAAATGCTCTCTAATCTAAAATCTAATATAGATAGGTTTTTTCAGTGCGACGGCTTCAGTGATTGAGTTAAATCGTGCGGCGAATTCGATCTAGGAAAGGAGATTGTGATGGGGAGTAAGAAGGGGTTGACATACATCCTTGAGCTGCGGTATTATTGACTATATCCAGTATTCTACCGCAACTGCGATACAATTATAAGCTAGATAGCAAAAAGGTACTATGGACGAAATTGAAAAGGTTAGCTATGCAGAACTAATTGACCCACAAGCACAAATGGTTGTGGCTTTTCTAAAACAAATGGGGCTTCCCTCAGATAACATCATTGCGGATCAGCCAGAACGAGCAATTATTGGTCAAAATTTACCTACTTACATTCAGTCACTTCCTGATGACATTAAAAGAGACGCACGTTACTTATCTAAGTTTGTAGTTGGCGCAGGATTTGGGTTGTTTGACTACGCACTCAACGCAGTATGGAATGAAGTTACTCTGGATTTAAGAAAGAAAGCTATTGCATACGGAATTGATATTTTCTTTGATGCCGCAGTAGGGGGTAAAAGCCGAGATTTTTACGAAAAAGAAGAAGATCTCGCTTCTCTTAAAGATTCAGTTTTACTAGACACCTGTAGAAAGCTTGAGCTTATTTCTGACACAACGTACAAAAAGTTAAAACATATTCTTGAGATGAGAAATGACATAGGAATTTCTCATCCGACTAACTATACAATTAACGCTTTTGAACTGCTTGGATGGTTACAAACATCGATTCAAGATGTCCTAAGAGATAGACCAACTGAAGCAGCACTTCAGGTACAAGCATTTATTAAAAACTTAAGAACTTATAATACACCTATAGATAATGCAACTCAAAAAACAATTGAGCTAAAAATATCCGAACTACCTAGCCATCTATGCGGAAATATACTTAGAACTGTTTTTGGGATATTTGTATCTATAGAGACGGATGTTCAGGTAAGGAAAAATATTTCTTTAATAGCCCCCTCTATTTGGACAAATTGTTTAGATGAACCCAAATATAAGTTAGGGCTTACTCTTGAGGGATATAATACTAATCTTCATAAAGATAAATATGAATTGGGTGAGCAGTTTCTCCAGGTTGTAGGGGGAAATCCATATCGTTCCCCAAGCGAAAGAGCAGGAATTGTTGACGATTTATTGGAGCAGCTTCTAGCTAAACATAATGGTTGGGATAATTTTCATCATGAAGCTCCTGTCGCTGACTCTGTCGCCTCATATATCGCTGGGCAATCAGATATTCTTCCAAACTATGCAGGAAAATTAGTGAAAGTAGTTTTGATGTGTCGGATTGGTCGAGGAGTTAGTTACTGCAATGGTGTATCACCCAGAGGAAAAGTATACTATGACAATTTGCTTTCTCTTTTAGGTGACAAATATTCACCCATTGCTATAAGCACACTCACTCATTATGAGATACAACGGAAATTAGAAAACAGCGAATGTAGAAAACAAGCTCGATTAGCCCTAGAAATGATAAAGCAAAGCGTAGTTAATGCAAGATTAGCTGAATGTTTTGACTATTTGATAACTCAAATAGAGAAGAATGGTCGCTGCGTATTGAATAGTGATTTCAAAAAGCTGACAGCACAATATGTGAAGTGGTAGTTATCTAACAAATCGTTGCAACGGCGGAATAAAGATAATCGGTAGGGATGCCAAGGTTACTGACCGCCGTTGAACTCAATCGTTATCTCGCAAACGCTGCCTGACTTTGGAGATGATTCGGAATGTCGATCGATAATTAATAATTCCGCCTAAGATTCTCATTTCCACCCGATGAGTCGGTACAAACCCCACTTAACAACAATAGAACCCCATTCCAACAACAGTAAAGTAAACTGAGAGCAGCCCCATTCGCCCCAGTTGACCTATGCCACGTTGGTTCAATACCGCTGGCCCTTGCCGCGATAACATTCACTATATGTTGCCGGCAACCCGACGCCTCCCGAATTTAGAGCGACTGATTGCTCAGCAAAGCTATTTTGTCATCCACGCACCCCGACAAATTGGTAAAACCACGGCAATGCTGGCTTTGGCCAAGCAACTCACTGACAGCGGACAATACACTGCGATCGTTGTTTCAGTAGAGTTAGGTTCGCCCTTTAATGACAATCCACAACAAGCCCAAGCGGTCATTTTAAGTTCTTGGCGAAGTGAGGCGCGAGTCTATTTGCCACCGGAGCTCCAGCCACCACCAAAACAAGAAATGGAGGTGGGACAAGGAATTGAAGAAACATTGCGGCAATGGGCACAAACTTCACCTCGCCCTTTAGCAATCTTCATCGATGAAATTGATTCGCTCCAAAATGAAGTATTGCTGTCCGTTTTGCGTCAGTTACGCAATGGTTATCCCTCTCGTCCTCGTGCGTTTCCGCAATCAGTAGGTTTAATCGGTTTGCGGGATGTTCGCGATTACAAAGTGGCTGCGGGTGGTAGCGATCGCCTAAATACATCCAGTCCGTTTAATATTAAAGTGCGATCGATTACGCTCAGAAATTTTAATGCCTCAGAAGTCGCAGAACTCTACGGGCAACATACCCAAGATACCGGACAAGTTTTTACACCAGAAGCCGTAGCCTTAGCTTTTGAATTAACACAAGGACAACCTTGGTTGGTGAATGCTTTAGCCAAAGAAATCGTCGAAGAATTAGTAACAGATGAATCTATAGAAATTACACCAGAACATATTTTAGAAGCTAAAGAAATTCTGATAAAACGACAAGATACGCATTTAGATAGCTTGGCTGAACGACTCAGAGAAAACCGAGTCAAAGCAATTATCGAGCCGATGTTGGCGGGTTTGGAACTCGGCAATATCCCCAATGATGATATTCAGTTTTTAATCGATTTGGGTTTGTGTAAGATGGACATTCAGGGTGGATTGACGATCGCCAATCCAATTTATCGCGAAGTTTTGCCCCGCGTGCTCACCGTAACTCCAATGGCCTCTCTGCCCCAAATTGCACCGAGTTGGTTGACATCAGAAGGTAAATTAGATACTCAGGCTTTACTGAAAACTTTTTTAGAATTTTGGTTGCAACATGGCGAACCGTTACTCAAAAGTGCGTCTTACCCCGAAATTGCGCCGCATTTAGTGCTGATGGCGTTTCTGCATCGGGTGATTAATGGTGGCGGAACGTTGGAGAGAGAATATGCGATCGGGCGCGACAGAATGGATTTATGCCTGCGTTATGGTGAGGTAACATTAGGAATTGAACTGAAGGTTTGGCGGACTCGGAAAGTCGATCCGTTGAGTAAAGGGTTGGAACAGTTAGATGGATATTTGGCTCGATTGGGACAAGATTCGGGTTGGTTGGTGATATTCGATCGCAGAGATAATGCACCGGAGTTAGAAGAACGGCTGAAAACTGAAATTCATTTGACACCAATGGGGCGATCGGTTACAGTGATTCGTGCTTGAAGAGGTTACGATCGATGTGTCGATTTTGCCGATCGCCGAGGGTGTGCGATCGACTTATCATTCTTACTTGTGGAGAAATGTATGACCCAGCGACCAATAGTTCTTATAACTGGTGCAAGTCGGACTATTGGCATCGGATCATCAATTGCCAAAGAATTAGCAAAATCAGGCTGGGATGTCGCTCTGACCTATTGGCAGCCATACGATGCGTCAATGCCTTGGGGCAGCGATCCGAAAGAGGTTCAGTCACTTTGCCACAAACTTGAGCAATTCGGTGTGCGCTCCACAGCGATCGAGGTTGATTTATCCTTGACTGATTCTGCTTCGCGCATATTCGATATTGTTGAGCATGACCTGGGAAACGTTACGGCAATGGTTATTGCTCATTGCCATTCAGTTGATAGTGATATTCTATCCACGTCAGTTGAGAGCTTTGACTTACACTTTGCCGTCAATGCCCGTGCTACTTGGCTATTGATCAAAGAGTTTGGTCAGAGATTCCGAGGGGAAACTGGATCTGGTCGTATTGTTTCGATTACCAGCGACCATACCGCAGGCAATCTCCCCTATGGTGCCAGCAAGGGTGCTATGGATCGGATCGTACTCGCTTCGGCACAGGAATTTAGGTCGCTGGGCATCACTGCGAACGTAATAAATCCAGGTGCGACTGATACTGGCTGGATGTCCGAAGCACTCAAAACTGATGTGCAATCCATCACTCTGTTGGATCGTGTCGGTATGCCACAGGATTGCGCTAATCTAGTCAGATTTCTGTGTTCCAAAGAAGGCGGATGGATCAACAGACAACTGATTTATAGTAATGGTGGTCTTCAGTAACCTTGAGAACGTGAGGTTTTTTAGGCTGCTTAAGACAATTCCCCAAGCTAAAATGGGGTCGTTATCTCGCAAACACTCCCTGACTTTGGAGATGATTCGGAATCTCGATCGAGAATTAAGGATTCCGGCGAAGATTCTCCTTTCCGCCTTATGAGTAGCACAAACCCCCGCTTAACCACAATAGAACGCCATTCCAACAACAGTAAAGTAAACTGATGAGTTCATTTGAACTCGGAACAGTTAAAATAGACAGTAGGTGGAGTGAGTGACCGAAATGCCAACTACTGCTCAGTTAGAGAGTTTATATCGCGTCAGCTATCAGTTGACGTTCATCATGTTGCAACCGATTCATCTGGTTTGTATAGATCGTCGTACTCGAAACGTATACGTTCTAGCTGGATATGGTGAAGACCTTGAGTTTGAAATTGTACCGAATGGGGAGGTATTCTGATGAGCCAAGTGAATTTTGAGGCTATGAGCGATGCCGAATTGAGACGGTACTTTCTGGAAAATCGCCAAGATCGAGCTGCTTGTCAGGCATATTTAGACAGGTTCAGTCAGCGTCCGAAATCAATCATTGCAAGCCCAAGCGATCCCGATTTTGACGCAAAAATTCAGGCCGCAATTCGGCAGAAATTAGAAGCATCGCCTAGTAGCCAGCCAGCTAACAGCACAGTGGAACGGACGGAATAGAGTCACCTTGGAGATGATTTGGAAGCTCGATCGAGAGTTTGACATACAGAAAATTGGTGCTTTTATAATTTAGGCAATAAAAAATAACTTTTGCTAAATTGTTAACAACACTCAAAAAAAGTGAACACCATGCTTAACCTCTCCCGTAGCCGTCCCCTGAACCAATTTCAACAGGAAGCTCCTGAGTTGCTTCATCAGTTTGAAATAGATAAAACACCAATCGTAATTACCATTAATGGTAAAGCGGTTGCTGTGCTTCAGGATGCGGAAAGTTATGAAAAACTACTTAATCGGTTAGAACTTCTTGAAACTCTTGCAGGTATTCGTCAAAGCTTAGGGGAATTCGATCGAGGCGAAGGGGTTTCTATTCATCAAGCTTTTGAAGAGCTTCAAAAAAAATATGACCTACCGAGTTGAGATATCTCCTACTGCTATTCATGACATAGAAAATATATTTTTGTGGCTCAAGCTCAATGCTCCTGAAAAATCCTATCGTTGGGTTAGGGGCTGTTATGAAATAATGCTCAAACTGGAAAGCTTTCCTAGTCGTTGTCCCTTGGCATTAGAAAGTGAGTATTTGGATCTGGAAATACGTCAACTTTTATATGAGAAGAAATATCGTATTTTATTTACTGTAGTTTAGACTAACCAAAGATGAGAACGGTGGCAAAAGAAGAACTAGAGCCACCGCGCTGGGAGAGAATGGGACTTTCGTCAAGCAGCATACGATTTATTGGTGAAAGCCAATGATGCAACATTCGAGCTGATGGATGCAGTGATGACCACTCCGAATGCGTCATCTCTCGCGGAATTTTCGCTCAATCCATTATTCTCTTCGTCAATGCAAGAGCGTTTACGAAGCGTTACAAGACACAAGACCAGACCGGAAAAAACTCATGGAGTTGTATCTGAAGCAATTACAGAAAGAAACACCCCCAACAGAACACATATTAGTAGCAATTGACCACACTGCATGGGAGAGAGCAGATGCCAAAACATTAAAAGACAGAACCCATGAATATCAAAGAGGTGTAATTGTGGGGCAGGGGTACAGTACCATTGCGTGGATACCTGAAGAAAAAGGAAGTTGGGCATTACCCCTGCTC
>NZ_JAEQCX010000164.1:0-11818 GCF_020738035.1 Microcoleus sp. PH2017_28_MFU_U_A | reverse complement strand
AATGGGGAATGGGGAATGGGGAATGGGGAATGGGGAATGGGGAATGGGGAATGGGGAATGGGGAATGGGGAATGGGGAATGGGGAATGGGGAATGGGGAGATTTTTTATTGGCGATCTATCTCAATTTTTTCATCACTTATTCGATCTTTTTTACCACCAATTGAGTTTAGATAAGCATTGAGTTTTGGTGGCAATTCATCGATTATTGGTTGAATTTTTATGACTTGTTCATCTGCTAACAACTTTCGGGCATATGCCAATCTCAACCAACTGATTGTTTCATACAAAGAGCCTCTGGCAATTTTAACAAAACGCCGATTGTCTTGATGATTGTACCTGCCGCGTCCTTCTGCGATATTAGCACAAACACTATCGGCGGCTCGTACAATTTGGTTGCCCATAGTATCTTTCGTGAAATAATCCCATTGTTTGACAATAAACCAAACCTCATTTGCTAGCTTTTCAGCCAATTTGTAAACATCCAAATCCTCAAAATCAGGTCTTGCCATATCTACACCCCTCTATTACCAATCCCCAATTCCCAATCCCCCATTCCCTATTCCCTAGAGTATTTTTTCCAATCCGTAAACGAGCGATCGCAATTCCAGCACTTTTCGCACCGATAACAAAACTCCCGGCATATAACAAGCCCGATCGCTCGTATCGTGTCGTAAAGTATAAACTTGACCTGGCCCACCAAAAATTACCTCTTGATGGGCAATTAAACCGGGCAAACGGATGCTGTGAATCCGAATCCCTTCATCGGCCACCGAACCACGAGCTCCCGCTATTTTTTCGGTTTCCTCAACTTCTGGCACATTGAAAGTTTTTCCCAATTCTGCTAGCATTTGAGCAGTTTGAATCGCCGTGCCACTGGGAGCGTCGGCTTTTTGATTGTGGTGCAGCTCGATAATTTCTACGTGTTCAAAATACTGAGATGCGGTGACGGCTGCTTGTTGTAGCAAAACCATGCCGATCGAGAAATTGGGTATAATCAAACAGCCGATGCTGGCTTTGTCAGCGAATTCACCTAAGTTATCAATTTGCTTGCTGCTCAATCCTGTAGTCCCAACTACCGGGCGTATACCATAAGCTATAGCCGATCGCACATTTTCATAAACAGACGAAGGGTGCGTAAAATCTACCATCACGCCTAATTGCTTTTCCTGAGATGCTAATACCAGCATTCCTTGCAAGTCGTCTGTTACCGGAACTTCTAACGGGCCGCATCCGGCTAATTCCCCCGCATCGGCGTTGAGGCACTCAGGAGAACGGTCTACAGCCCCAAATAAAGTCATGTCATCAGCATTTGCGATCGCCTTAATTACTTCGCGGCCCATCTTGCCACCAGCACCGTTAACAATCACCGGAATCGGAAGTTGATTCGCCATAATCTCAAAAATATCCTGAAACTTCGATCGACTAAATTTTAACGCTTGTGGGAATTTAGGGAAACAGGGGAATAAAAAACAGGACTTGTCGGCAAATCTTCAACAACCCGGTTTCCCCTCCCGAAATACTTGGCAAAATCGAGTAATTAACTTAAATAAACTCGGTTTCGGCACAATTTCTGAAAAAATTACACTCAATCTCATAATAAGCTCAATTCTGTGGAACAGACTTGTGCGAAGCGAATTTGCACCCATATATTTTTTCTGTGACTCCCAAATTCTCTCGAAATCTTCGTTCTGTACTGTCTGTCGCCACTGGCCTCGATCTGAGTTCTCCAGGCCGCCGGGTCAGAATTTTGCCTGCAATGCTGGCGGGTGCTACTGTAACGCTGCTGAATCTGGGAGTTCAACGGTTGGGATGGCTGCAAAGCTGGGAATTGGGCAGTTTTGACTCGTTAGTACGCTTGCAGCCCGATGCGGGCAGGGATCCGAGGCTGCTGATAGTGGGAATTTCCGAGGCAGATATTCAAGCTTTGGGGAGATTTCCGGTTTCCGACGGTGCGATCGCCCAAACCTTGACAAAATTGCAAAAGTACCAGCCAAAAGTCATCGGTTTGGACTTGTACCGAGATTTGCCGCAACCACCGGGACACGAAGAATTGCTGGTCAAGCTGAAAGCACCGAATGTAGTGGCGATCGCCAAAATGAGCGATGCAGAAAGTCCGGGAGTCCCGGCGCCCCAAGGAATACCGCCCGATCGAATCGGTTTTAACGACTTCGTGCTCGACGCTGACGGCGTGGTGCGCCGCCATTTACTCTCAGTCTCGCAAGCAAACAAGACTACTGTTTCGTCGTTTTCTCTGCAACTGGCTTTGCTGTATCTCAAAAACAGCGTGCAGCCCACAGATAGCCCTGTCCATCCCCACCAAATCAACTGGGGCAAAGCAGAATTTGTGCCTTTAAAATCTGACAGCGGCGGCTATGCAAATCTTGATGCCAGAGGCTACCAAATTCTGCTCAAATACCGTTCTGCCAATAATGTAGCGCGACAAGTCAGTATGTCGCAGGTATTGAAGGGGGAAATTGACCCAACCTGGATAAAGGACAAAATTGTGCTGATCGGAACGACAGCACCTAGTACCAGAGACGTGTTTCTGACGCCCTACAGTCCGGTTCAAAAACAAACTCCGAAAATGCCGGGGGTGATCCTGCACGCCCAAATGCTCAGCCAAATATTGAGTGCCGTTTTGGAGGGGCGATCGCTGTTTTGGATCTGGCCGCAATGGGCGGAAATTTTGTGGAACGCTTCTTGGGCTGTGCTTGGCGGGGTTGTGGCTTGGCGGATTGTGCACCCGGCGAGGGCAGCATTGGTTGGGGGTGCGCTGTTGATGGGGCTGTTGGGAATTAGTTTTGCGATTTTTATTGAGGGTGGGTGGGTGCCGCTGGTGTCGCCGGCTTTGGGTTTGGTGGTGACTGGTGTGGGCGTCAGCGCTTACAGGAAGCTTTACGATGCTTTTCACGACTGTCTGACGGGTTTGCCGAACCGGGATTTGTTTGTGGAATGTTTGGGGCGGGCGATCGCCCACAATAAAGGCCACCACAGCTATCTGTTTGCAGTGCTGTTTATTGATTTAGACCGATTTAAGGTAATTAATGATTCTCTAGGTCATTTGGTAGGGGACGAACTGTTGATGGCCGTGGTGCGGAGGCTGAGGGCAAGTATTGCTCGCGCGGATACTGTGGCGCGGGTGGGGGGTGACGATTTTGCGATTTTGGCGAGGAATGTCGATCTGGGGAATGCGATCGATTTGACCGATCGCATTCACCAAGCTTTAATTGTGCCTTTTGACGTGAGAGGGCAGGAGGTGTTTGTCACGGCGAGTATCGGAATTGCGGTGGGAGGCGAACCAACTACTACCACCCGGGAACAGCCGGAACACTTGCTGCGAGACGCCCACACGGCGATGTACCGGGCGAAGGCTTTGGGAACGGGAAGGTATCAGGTGTTTAATGCTTCGATGCACGATTTGGCGTTGGAGAGGTTGCGGTTGGAAACAGATTTACGGATGGCCCTGAAGCGTCGGGAGTTTTTGCTGCACTACCAGCCCTTTGTGTCTTTGGCTAGCGGGAGGATTATTGGGTTTGAGGCTTTGGTGCGCTGGCAGCACCCCCAGCGGGGCTTGATTTCGCCGGTCAAGTTTATTCCGGTGGCTGAGGAAACAGGGGCAATTGTGCAGCTTGGTGAGTGGGTGCTGGAGGAAGCTTGCCGGCAGTTGCGACTGTGGGAGGAAATGTTTGATTTCGATCGCCCTTTGATTATGAGTGTAAATTTATCTGGGAAGCAGTTTGCTCAGCCGGATTTGGTCGATCGCATTCAGGCTATTTTGGCAGAAACGGGTTTGAGTGCCGAGAGTTTGAAGTTGGAGATTACTGAGAGTGTGGTGATGGATGATGTCGAATCGGCGATCGGGGTTTTGAAGCAGATGAAAGCCTTAAATGTCAAATTGGGAATTGATGATTTTGGCACTGGTTATTCGTCGTTGAGTTATTTGAGTCGGTTTCCTACGGATACTTTGAAGGTTGATAAGTCGTTTGTCGGGCTGATGGAGTTGGGTGAGGGAGAGAATGTGGCGATCGTCCGAACAATAGTCACCCTGGCCCACGCTTTGGGAATGGATGTGATTGCTGAGGGTGTGGAGACGGCGGCGCAATTAGCTAGGTTAAGGGCGATCGGCTGCGAATACGGCCAAGGTTATTTTTTTGCTAAGCCATTACCGAGCGATGATGCGACTGCTTTGATGGCTTCTGAACCGCAGTGGTAGTTGTTAGTTATTAGTCATTAGTCAGCAGTCATTAGTCATTTAACGGGTGTATCTCAATGCAAGCGAATATATCCGTAGGGGCGAAGCATGACCTCCGTAAATATGAGATAATAACTAATAACTTATATGCGGTCATGCTTCGCCCTCTTCAAAAACCAGATGTACCCCATTTAACACTATTCGTTCGGAGGTAAGCACGATCGTGCCAGAATTATTTGATGCAGTCGAATTGTTAGTAACATTGCCTGAATCTAATTTACACCTAGGTGTTAGAGGGGCAATTGTAGATTGTTATGATGATGGAAATTACGAAGTAGAATTTAGCGATCGCTCTGGCGAAATGATAGCTTTGTGTACTCTGTCTACCGAGCAGTTTTTAGTTGTTTGGAAGTCGAAAGAAAGGCATTGGTTGTCTGTATCTGAGCTATTAGCTGCGATGGTTGGACGTTTGTCAGACGAACGTCAGATAGAAGTTTTAGAGTTTGCACGTTCTTTGTCTGGGAGATAGCGAGTTGTTGTCAGGGCGATCGCTTATATCAAAAAGGATCTCGCCCTTCGCCCGTGAAAAAGCGATCGAGGGCGATCGACCTTTCGATGAAAAAAAGGGCGATCGACCTTTCCATGAAAAAAAGAGCGATCGCCCTTCTCCCTAATTCACAAGATAATCACTCAGAGTTTTTAGTAAGCGTTGATGTCGCTCTGATGAAATAGCTCCAATAGAACCGATAATTTGATTGCGAGGTAATACAGCAAGGAAACCTAACCGAATCAAGGATTGAGACCGTAAACCGCTGGCAGCAAAGTCTGAGTCAGAGGGGGAAATAATATCGTCAAAACCTGGAACCTGTTGATTTAGTTGGGTACTAACACCACACACTAAAAAATCTCTATAAGGTGGGAGTTCCCTCAGAAGGATGGCTGGACGATTTTTAGTTGTCCCGTCAGTTTGGGGTATTGGGGTGAGAACAACATCAGCTTCCTGCATAGTCAGGATTTAGTGTTTTAATTGCATTGCTCGGGTAATCATCGTCCTGACTGTAAGCATTGTTTAGTTGATGCCTTGACAACCACAACCAGGCTTCGCGTTCTGCTAATTGTTCCGGGAGGACTGTGACAATTAGTTTTATGTTTGGTTCAAGCTTATAGGGTTCATCTAGCTGAATAGATTGCCCATCAAAATGTGCTGACAAAGAAATAAGCTTCATGGCTTGGATATCTTGAAGGCGAGTGCTTTTACTAAGTTTATCATATTTTGACGTTCTAGGGACACAGGCTTTGACCCGTTTTTCTACGATTAATTTGCTCCATTCCTTAGAAAAATGATCGCCCCTCCTCGAACCAAAAAGCGAGATTCCTCGGTCGAGAAAAGCGATCGACCTTTCCATCCCACTCATAGCGATCGCCCCTCTCCATCCACAAGACCGCGCGTGCGGAGCTATCCCGAGCGTGAATCGCCCTTTCCATATAGCCAAAAATAGGCAAAAAGCGATCGCACTTTTTGACTTATTCCAAAAGGGATCTCGCCTTTTATTTCCGCTTCCGAAATAAAGGGCAATGGCGAGATATTCAGTTTGTATTGCACTATTGCACCAGTGTATACTAGATTAGAGGGGTGTTTTGAGCTAGTTTATGCCACAGATATCTACCATAATGTCGTTAAAGCCGCTCTCATTAAAGACGGCTGGACAATTACTCACGATCCTTTCACTATTAGATTTGAAGACTTGACTGTTTACGCGGATCTAGGAGCCGAAAAATTAATTGCCGCCGAGAGGAGTGAGCGAAAAATTGCTGTTGAGGTGAAGGTATTTATCAGTCCTTCCCCAGTGACCGATCTCGAACGAGCCGTTGGACAATACTATCTATATTCGAGTTTTATGGCACGGCTGGAGCCCGATCGTACTCTATATCTTGCCATTCCGAAACGCACTTATGAAAACTTTTTTCAGCGTCCGTCGATTCAGGAATTTGTTAAAGAACGACAATTCCCTTTGATTGTTTTCAATCCCGACTTAGAGGAGATTGTACTATGGAAAAGTTGACTCAGTATCGATCGATCGCGCGAGAAGTAATCGACGAATATGCCCGATACAAACCTAGTTACGGGCAGAGCGATATGGCGGCAGTTTACGATATCGATCGCGACCATTATTTGCTGGTTAGTTTTGGATGGAATGGCGATCGGCGAGTTTACAGCACTATCCTGCATCTGCGAATTTTTGAGGGTAAACTCTGGATAGAACGAGATGAAACTGAGGAGGGCGTGACTCAGGATTTGCTGGATCGAGGGGTTTTTCAAAAAGATATTGTGCTGGCTTTTTACCATTATGAAGACCGGAAGTTGACTGATTTTGCAATTGCTTGAAATAAAAGGGCGATCGCTCTTGGTTGAGAAAAAGGGGTAAAGGGCGATCGCACGTTTTGACTTATTCCAAAAGGGCGATCGCCAATCGACTGACGGTAATAGTTGTATAATAGACAAAGTAGGCAAGCACAAAAAGTGAAAACCGATGTCACAGGCAATCCTCAACCAAATTGTCAATCAGCTTGAAATGCTGGAAATTTTAGAGTTACAGGAACTCGATCGGGCGATCGGGAAATATCTAGCCCAGAAACAGCAAGCTACTCAACAAAATCAAAAATTTGCTAAAAAAAGGCAATTATTTCGAGAGTGGGATGCCATTTCTGATGAGGAAGCTGCGGTACTAAAATCTGAGTTTGCGGCAGAAGATTTAGAGTTGGCAGAAGTTGCCTTAAGTGATTATATGCTGAGACTTCAACAACTGGATAAAATCTGATGCTAGGAGATATTTATTTGGCTGATTTGAATCCTTCGAGAGGCTCAGAACAAGCAGGAATTAGACCAGTCATTGTTGTACAGCGAGATACATTAGACCGCTTTACTACAACAGTCATCGTAGTTCCCGTAACAAGTAATCTGCGGCGTGCTAAAATACCAGGGACAATTATTTTGCCGACTGGTGAAGGTGGTTTACCACAAGATTCAGTCGTGCTTTGCTATCAAATAGTAGCGATAGATCGAGAGCGATTAATCAAAAAAATGGGCACTCTTTCAGCAGATTATGTATCAAGATTACAGGTGGCATTGCAGTATACATTGCAAATGGATGAATTTGAAAATGTAGAAGAATAGAATGAGTTGAAGTAAGCGCGTGCGAAGCTATCCCGTAGGGAATCGCACTTTTTGACTTATTCCAAAAGGGCGATCGCTTATCTGCGCTTACAAGCAAGGCGATCCTGCTATAATTGGCTAAAGTTGCTGATGTTGAGCCAGAGGAGGCAGAGGAATCTGCGCGATGAGCTGCTAATCTCAAGGATGCTATAATAGATAGGAGTTACGCATGACCTCAATTAGTATATTTTTCTAGGTAAATGAGATGAACGCTAAAGAATTACTCCTTAAGGAAGTAGAGAATATTCCAGAATTTATATTAGAAGAAGTTTGGAATTTCCTGCAATTCCTCAAATTAAAATACAATAAAGATAAGTTAGAAGCAAGCCTGCTCAGTGAATCTTCTTTGGAAAAAGACTGGTTAAAGTTAGAAGAGGATGAAGCATGGCAGAATTTGTAAAAGGTGATGTAGTAGTTGTTCCATTCCCATTTTCAGATTTAACACAAGCCAAGCGCCGACCGGCTCTAGTAATCGCAACTTTGGCAGGAGACGATATAATTCTTTGTCAGATTACTAGCCAAAAGATCGCCGATCGCTATGCTATCACTCTTGAAAGTAGTGATTTTAGCGAGGGCGGACTTAACCAAATTAGCAACATTAGACCTAATCGCTTGTTTACCGCAGATCGAGGAATTATACTTTATAAAGCCGGTCAGCTTAAAACTGAAAAGTTAAACGAGGCGATCGCTAAGATTGTTGAAATTATTCAGCAGTAATTCTCTATTGTCAAGCGTTCCCTCTGCTTAAAATACTGTTTGACTATGTTGTGTTGTGCGATCGCCATTTTGGGCTGGAAAGAGCGATCGCACTTTGTGACTTATTCCAAAAAGGCGATCGCAGGTTTGGCATCTGGTATAGATGAAGGGCGATCGCGCCATCTTCCCGCAGCCAAAAATGTTAAATAACAAAATTGGATAATTTTTGTTATTATGGAGGGTAGTAGTTGACTCAAATAGGTGACTCAACATCATGAATATATCCTTAACTCCTGAACTAGAGCAGTTTGTTCAATCAACAGTCAAAAACGGTAGGTACTCATCTGCTTCTGAAGTGATTCTGGCTGGATTACGATTGCTAAAAGAACGGGAAATTTTAGTTGTTTTGAATCCGGTTTCGTCAGAAGGCAAGCATAAAGCCTGCTATGATTTTTCGGATTTGGTAGGGCGATTAACTTGGCGGGGAGATGCAGTAACAATGCAGAGGAATCTACGCGATGAGTGGTAATCGCTATGTGTTGGATACGAATGCGATAGATTGAAAGTTTTCAGGTTTATGAATGTTAAGATGTTGCAGAGTTTTGAGAGGGTTTTTGGGAGGTTGTTGGGTTTAATTGAACGTGATTGTTGAGGCCAGATCCCCCCTAGCCCCCCTTAAGAAGGGGGGGACATGAAGGGAGGGGAGATTGGTGGGTTGTAATTTGAAGTATCGCACTTTTTGACTTATTCCAAAAGGGGCCAGATCCCTAGTTGTCAAGTAAACATCATTTGAGATAAACTAATCCTGAAACTATCCCCTAAATATCGCCCCATCACAGACAATTTCAATGCACATCCAGTCCCCCCCTTAAGAAGGGGGGCTAGGGGGGATCAATCCAAGACTAAGCAACTCAACCCAAAATTTCAATGAACATCCAGTCCCCCCCTTAAGAAGGGGGGCTAGGGGGGATCATTCCGAGACTAAACGACTCAACCATCGACTTCAACCAACATCCAGTCCCCCCTTAATAAGGATCACCAGGGAGATCATGCCTTTATTAAAAGACTCAAACTTCCACCTACCATACAACCCAAAACTCATCCCCATCGCCAAACAACTGCGAAAAAATTCAACTCCCTCAGAAAAAAAACTGTGGCAAAATTTTCTCAGAAATTTCCCTTTGCGAGTTTTGAGACAGCGCCCCATCGACAATTTTATTGTAGATTTTTATTGTGCGGCTTTACAGTTAGTAATTGAGATTGATGGGGAGAGTCATTTTACCGAACAAGGGAAACTATATGATGCAGAAAGAACGGGGATTTTAGAGGGGTATGGATTGAAGGTTGTCAGGTTTACGAATGTTGAGGTGTTGCAGAGTTTTGAGGGGGTTTGTGGGGAGTTGTTGGGTTTGATTGAGGGTGATTTTTGAGGCCAGATCCCCCCTAACCCCCCTTAAGAAGGGGGGGACATGAGTGGAGGGGAGTGGAATGGGTGGCTGGATGCGATCGAGGCGATCAGATAAAATATTAGGCAACATAATTTAATTGTACTATGGAAAAGTTGACTCAATATCGATCGCGCGATTCGTAAAAAAAGCGATCGACCTTTCCATCCCAAAAGAGCGATCGACCTTTCCACACCAAAAAGAGCGATCGCCCTTCCCTGAGAAAAAGTTGTAAAGGGCGATCAATCGGCACGATGCAAAAAGAGCGATCGCCCATGTCCCCAAAAACTACCTCCAAGAAAACGCTTATTTCAGGTTTATGGGATTACTTAACCAGTATCCTAGTTAGGGTACTACCATCTAAAGTTTCCTATTTCCCTATTTGGATTCCAAAACGCATATTTTGGATTAAAAAGCCAATCTATAAGATTAATATCTGGGTTGAAAGGATTAAATATCTGTGACTCATTTAATTGATTTCCAAAAACACTGATTGCTTTCTTAGCATCATTGACGGCTTCATTGACTAGAGGTGCAGCATACCTAGCAGCAAGATCCGCAGCAAAACTTCCTACTACTGCTCCTCCCGGGCCACCGAGGGCTCCACCAATACTTTTTCCTATTGCGCTGGCAGATGTTGTCATAAGAGTAGTAATCAATTCTTTTTGCGTATCGTCCGCAGTAGACAGACTGTAAATAGTGCTTGCCTTGTCTGATGCAAGCTTAAGAGCCAGCTTTATAAACTCCTGTTGAGTAATCTCATTACGCTTGCGTGGATCTTCTTTCTGAATCTTGAAATAGGATTCAGATAAGGCAAACAGATTTTCTAAGTATTTAACCTTTGTTTTACTTTCGCTAACACCTACTGATGCAGAACCTGATAAATTCTCTCCTGTATCATATATGAATTGTCTAGCTTCTTGCTCTTCATTAAGGTATAAAAGCATGGACAAAATCAAATCCTTGTCACTAGAATTATAGGAGTCTAATATGTAACCATAAGCTCCAAATTCCTTCCACAAGTTAGGATATTTATTTTTGTAAATAGCTCCTTCATTGTCAGCAAGTCGCTTCATTTCCTTAATTGTTTCAAAAGAAACCATTGGTGAAGGTTGAAGAAGTGCATCTGCAAACTTTTTTGTCTCAACTAGACTCGAAGATATGGAAGTACCTGCTCTTAGATATTCCACGAATGCTTCGGGAGATAATTGATGATAATCTGATTGAGTTAATGCTCCCCTATTTATAGCATCAATATAGCTCTTTGCTCCCGAATAACGAGCATTATTGCGTACTACTTGATCGTTTAATTTGGTACTAAAAATAACCCGATCATCTAAGAACATTAATGCAATATTTGTGCCAGAAAGTAAGGTAATTTCACCATATTGTATATCCGAATATTGCTGTAGCAAATTATTTTTTTGTAACTCTTCCTTTAGCCAGCTAGTTTTACTGTTTATCTGTGGAGCATCTGGAACTAGAATTGAACGTTCTTGACCGTTAAAATTGAAGGAGTACAGCCAACCAGATAGATCACCTTTTCTAATTGAATTTCGTGGCAAAAAACCCACAAAATTTTCGGGAACGACTCTAACAACATTATTACTATTGTTGCTACTACTGGTATAAATTAGTTGTAAACTATTTTGATTGTTGTCACCGATATTAAACTGATTATTACCCGTATTACCCGTATTGCCTGTATTACCTGTATTTCCAGTATTTCCACCACCATTGCCAGGAGTTATTGCAACGCCACCAGTGTTACTACTAGGTACAACAGTAAGGTTGAAAGACTTGGGATCGCTCCATTCTTTGCCGTCGAAAGCGCGGATAACTACCGGATTTGAGCCGAGAACAGAACCATAGAACTTGATGGTATTAAATTGGTCAGCAGGAATAAGATATTTTCCGAGGGGCTGACCTTCCAGCGTCGAAGCTTCCATGTCTATACGGGTTGGATCAACTGAAATTTCGTAGAATTGAATAGCATCGCCGTCAGGATCGGAAATTTGCAACCTGTCTGCATAGGTTTGTAGACTAAAGCTCGTACCATAACCCATTTGAAAATCTGGGAAAGTAATAACAGGCTTTCTGTTATTAGTGCTACCATCATCTTTCCTAGATGGCAAATCTTCCCCTAAAGGAACGATATCTACATCCTCTATCGGCAAATATTTGATATTAGACCAATCTAATCCCATTGCATTGAAAGTTTCAGCATCAGGAATCCAGCGACGCTTACCTGACTGCATCTGGTAGACTTT
>NZ_JAEQCX010000163.1:0-12159 GCF_020738035.1 Microcoleus sp. PH2017_28_MFU_U_A | reverse complement strand
GGGTTAAAGATTTTATTTGATAATTTTCCATCTCCGAATACCTTCTTCGTCCACGGAGGTGGACATCGTTTGTGTAGCCGCGATTTCCAATCGCCGGGGGGCTATAAGAAATCATCTTCAGAATTTCCTCAGAATTGAGCGTTAGCCTAAAAATAGAACGATCGCCCGATTCAATCGATCGAGGAAATATCCCATGAAAACAGATTACCTCATCGTCGGTAGTGGTTTATCAGCATTGGTTTTTGGAGCCTTGATGGCCAACTCCGGCAAAATCGTGCACATCCTGGAAGCTCACGAGCATCCCGGAGGCTTTGGCCACACCTTTACAATGGCCAAAAAATACACGTTTAATGCCCAATTCCACTACGTTTGGGACTGCGGCGAAGGACATACAGTCGATCGAGTTCTCAAAAAACTCAATCTCGATCGCGATGTCACCTTTGAGCGCTACGATCCGAATGGCTTCGACCACATGAGAATGCCTGGGTACGCCCTCGATATTCCCTCGGAAGCAGAGGAATTGATCCGGCGATTGTCGGCGCTGTTTCCCGAAGCGGGCGAGAGAATTCGCAAATTCGTCAACGAAGTCGAAAAAACTGGCGAAGGACTCAGAAAACTCGCTCCTCCCGTCAAACCAATTGAATTGCTCAAAAATTTCGGTGACGTATTCTGCGCCGTCCAACACCTCAATAGCACGCTTCAGGATGTTTTTGATAAATTCCAACTCCCCCAAGGCGCCCAAACTTTATTAGCCCTGCAATGGCCGGACTTTTTGCTACCTCCTAACCAGTTGTCTTTCTATGCTTGGATTGCTTTGTTTCGAGGCTATCAAGAAGGTGCATTTTATCCGACGCAGCATTTTGAAGATGTCATCAATTCTTTAGTTAAAGTCATTGAATCCAACGGCGGGAAAGTTTTACTAAACCATGAAGTCACGAATTTCCGGCTGACAGATAGAACTGTCACGGGAGTTGAAGCGATGGATTTGACAACGCATCAAACCCATGAATTCACGGGCGACACGGTGATTTGCAACCTCGACCCCAAAAGAGCAGCCAAGATGATTGGTCAGGAACTGTTCTCAAAAACAGTGCGGCGGAAACTTGATTATGAGTATTCTGCATCCAACTACATGGTGTACTGCGTTGTCAAAGATATCGACCTGCGAGACTACGGATTTGGCAAGTGGAATACGTTTCATTCCGAACATTTGGATCTGAATGAAGCTTTTGCTCAAATGTATGACAAAAATGATTTTTCTCGTCCGAGTTTTGCGATTACAACGCCGACTTTACTCACCGAAGCGCGGCGGGATTGTCCCGAAGATTGTCAAATTGTAGAATTTCTGACTGTGGCAAACTACAGTTATTTTAAACAACTTTGGGAGACCGACCGCAAAGCTTACAGGCAGAAAAAACAAGAGATTCTCGACTCAATTTTAGACGTAGTTGAAAAACACTATGTTCCCGATTTCCGCAAACACATGATTTTTCATATTACCGGAAGTCCTACCACTAACGAGCGCTTCTGTTGGTGTCCTAACGGCAATTCCTACGGTTCTACCCTGACGCCGAAAAACATGGGAGTCGATCGGCTAAATCACGAAACATCCCTCAACAATTTCTATTTCTGCAACGCATCCTCGGGCTATCCAGGCTTTGCACCGACATTTTGGACGGGGGCGCTGCTTTATCAACGTTTGTCCGGCGATGCGATTTTAGGCTAAGAGAAATTCGTTACTCGGCGATGGAAATCGCTAGTTGTGAAACGAAGTCTACCTCCGCAGACTAAGAAATAAAAAGCGCATTACATCCAACCAGCCAGAAAACTAGAAACAGCTTCTAGTCCCTCCGTTATCAAAAGCAGTTAGGTAGGGCAGTTTATTGTCATCAGACAAATTAGGTACGTAGTTGCGCTTGAGCGCTCTTTCATAATATTTATAAAGAGCGCTGAAGCGCAACTACATACCTTCTTTTTTTAAGCTCTTAAGCATTCGATGATTAATGTTCCACTCTATCAATTTAGGAGAGAACCATGAGAATTGCAATTGTTGGGGGCGGAGCTAGTGGTATGGCTACAGCCTACTGGCTCAACAAACAGGGACACCACGTCACTGTGTTGGAAAGTCAGCCGATTTTAGGCGGACACATTCGGACGCTCAATAAAAATGTTTTGCCCAATCAATCTGAGTGCAATGAAATATTAGAAAATGGGGTGCTGGAATTTCCCACTGTGTTTTACAATTTCGCGGCTTTAATGCAGGAGCTAGGCGTTGAATTAGAACCCGTGCAGATTGGTTCATCGCTATTTTTTAAAGATGGCGGTCACTTTTTGTCAGCGGTTGCTATTCAAAAAAATTTTACGGGAATGCAACGCTTGATTGAGTATTTGCAACTCGACAGTCTCTATGCTCGTTCGGCTGGATTTCTGCTAAAAATGCGGTTTGCCAAACAGCACGATTTCTACGATATGCCACTTTCTCATAGTTTAAAAAAGTCGTGCGTCCGCAATGATTGGCTGAAGTTGCTGACGATGTACAGCTACTCGATACCGTTTGAATTGCTCGACGATTTTCCAGCGGAATTGGCGATGCCGGTGCTGCGCGAATATGCTTCGGTGAATTGGGTGAGGATTAAAGGGGGGGTCTATTCTTACATTGAAAAGATTCTGGAGCGGTATAAGGGTGATATCCTGCTGAATGTGGAGATTGCCAAGATTTTCCGAAGTGCTGGTGCTGTAAAAATTGTGCTGGCCAATGGGGAAATTCAGGAATTTGATAAGGTGGTTTTTGCGATGCCGCCAGACCAAGTGATGAGGCTGTTGGCTGACCCGACGGAGGCGGAAACGAAGCGGTTTGCGGCCTGGAAACCCAATTATGCCACGACTGTGCTGCATTCGGATACTTCGATGTACGATCGCTACGGTATTCGCAAGTTATCGGAATTCGATTTTTTCGAGACGGACAAGGGATGGGGCTACAATGCAAGCTTGAATCAGCTTTGCGGCATCACATCGCCGCGAGAGTACAGTTTAGCTTTTCATCTGGATGAATTGATTGCAAAAGAGCAAATTATTCACATTCAGAAACATCACACACCATTATATACAGTGGAGTCTTTCCGATATCGAGATGAAATTATCGAGACTAATGGCGAGAATCATACCTATCATGCGGGAGCTTATTTGGGAGATGGCTTGCACGAAGGAGCGATTACCTCTGCTTTGCGAGTCGCGAAATTAATCGGGTGAGTGGAACGTTGATGCTACAAACTCTAGGAAATAAAGTAATTTCCGACATTCTACACATGAGGAATTTATGGATATGCCTAAGAGTAGATGCTAGGAGTGCAAAACATAGTTTATAATCTACCAAAGATGATACGATACTAACAGCAAGTAAACTCGTGTCCGCTGAAAACACTGTAAAATAAGTTTGTAGTGGGTTAAGTCCTCAGAAAATGCTGAAGAATTAAGTCCTGACTACAAACTTATTCTATTAAGGCTAATTGACCGAACACGATATCGCACCTGTCTGTCGGGCAACTCCTTTTACTTGCAGTTAGGCAGAGGTTTCTATCGATGTTTTTTGAGTCAAAATTGAGGAATGATTATGTCAAAAGAAAGAAAAAGCAACAAAGAAGTCAAAAAGCCAAAAAAACAACCTGATGGTGTTGCTAAGCCGAAGGATGACAATAAAAATTTTGGTAGCAGGGACGGTCAGAAGGAGAGATAGCTGCCATTCTCGGGATGGCGATTAATTTTGTTTGATTGTCATTCCTCTCAAGTTTCAACCTATTTAAATATCCCGTTTTCGGCTCATCTGAAAACGGGTTTATTATTAAATCATATCCGCAGAGAATGCTCGCAATCATCAGATGGGTTTATCATGGTAATTTAGCCATAGGATATTATATTTAGGCTATATGGGCGGTTTTATTGTCGTCATACAATTTAGGTAAGTAGTTGCGCTTCAGACCTATTTCCTAATATAAGCTAAGAACCTTTAATCTGAAGTACATAGTTGCGATGAAAGCGCTATTTCCTAATATAAGCTAAGAACCATTCATCTTAGGTACGTAGTTGCGCTTCAGCGCTCTTTATAGTATAAGCTAAGAACGCTTTCATCTGAGGTACGTAGTTGCGATGAAAGCGCTTTTCCCTAATATAAGCTAAGAACCTTTCATCTGAAGTACGTAGTTGCGATGAAAGCGCTATTTCCTAATATGAGCTAAGAGCGCTGAAGCGCAACTACATACCTTGGGGCAAGGGCGAGCCGACCTTTGAGCGATACTTTTGGTATGAGAATAAAACCACCCTACCTAATCCCTCACAGAGATATCTCAGTCACAGCAATATTACCGCCAAAACACACCTCAACATCAGTCCCCGGCGCTCGATCGCGATTCCCATACTCTCCGACATAATAAAAGTATTCTCCCTCTTGGCGGTAAACCACAGGCAGCGGCTGAGTTGAAGGCTTGCAAAACACAATTTCCGGTTCCGCACTTCCCGGCGCTAAATGCGGAAAATTCACATTCCAAAAACACCCAGACTTTGGTTCGCGATTCAGCAAATCGGCCAACACCCGCGATGTCCAGCGAGTCGCGACATCCCAGTCAATTTCCAGCGGCCTTTTAATTCTATGGGAAATTGCGATGCCAGGAATACCGTGCATAGCTGCTTCCCGCACCGCAGCAACTGTACCTGAAATGTACACGTCAACGCCCAAATTGCCGCCGGCGTTAATCCCGGAAAGTACCAAATCCGGTTTTGGACAAACGTGATTGAGAGCAATCCGCACGCAGTCTGCGGGTGTTCCTCCTACAGCATACTCGACGGACGATCGCCGATCGACATGAATCGGACTGTGAGCAGTCACCTGATGCCCGCAGCCCGAAAGTTGCCCTTGAGGGGCCACCATAATTGTCTTGCCCTCTACAGCCTGCAAAAGTGCCTGAATCCCCGGAGCATCAATGCCGTCGTCGTTGGTTAAAATTATCGTCATTGAAAATTTGTCCTAAATTTGACTATATCCGCAAAAATTGACCTAAAATTCCCAAACTCAAGGAAATGTCAACCTAGTTGTGGTAAAGTTTTGTGTCGATTGCTTTGCGTCAAAGCAATTTGCAAGTTCAGTTAAACGCGCTCACAGCTATGTTTTTGTTACCAATTCTACCCTTAGCTCAAGCAATCCCGAAACCTCCGAGTCAACAAGTCATCCAAATTCAGCGAGAAGTCCCGCTACCGGAAAACGAACTGGATTTACCACCACAACCGCAGACAACCGGCCCGCTGAAAACTGTGACGGTGCCCCAGCAAGTGCGCGTTTTGCCGGGAAAACTCGACAGCATCCCCGTTTTCAACAGTAACAGCCCGGAAGTTGTACAAACCGAAGGCATTTTGCTCTCCACATTTCCCGAGGAAGCCAAACAAGTACCTTCTGCACACTTAAACTTTGCCTTTAAAGGCAGATTTGACATCTTCGCCCACCACATCGCCAAAGCTAAAAATCGTGCCGAAACTCGCACCTTATTTCAAGGCATAATTGTCCACAATCCCAACTCGGAACCTGTTACTTTAAATATCCTGCAAGGAGCGACTTATTTAACTCGCCCGGATGCTTTGTTTGTCGATTTGCCGTCGTATTTAGAAAATCGATTTGGCACTGTGTTTGCGGGGCCTGGCAGCCGCATCACCAGCGATGTGCTGCGGGGGCACAGACAAGCCATTTTGCCGGCTTCCATCGAGATTCCGGGCAATCAGAGCCGAATGCTGATGAATTTGCCGATACCTGTGGGGACTGTGACGCCTGCTTCTAACGGGCGATCGACTTTAATGCGAGTGTCGAGCAGCAATTCGGTTTATGTTGCTAGTTTAGCGATGTTTGCTCCTCAAACTAAAGAAGGAGTCGAGCAATATCCGACTTTGGAACAATGGGAAAATATTTTAAACACGAAAGGTTTAGCTGGGCCGAGAGATTTAGCACCAACTCCCAGAGGCGAAAATCCACTGCAAAAAATTTACGGGCGCGTTGCCGGAGTCGCTGAAGGTTCCGAGTGGAAAGCTAAAATTACTGACAATTCGCGAACCGATTATTTAACGATTCCCAAGCGCGGCGAATCATTTTCCTATGCTTTGAGCACTACTGATACGGGTACTTTTGGGACTGGTCAAATTCAAAGCGCTAAAATGTTAGCTCGCTATCCAGATACTGCTTATTTTGCTCACGGTAATTACGGAATTCAATACAATTTAACTTTTCCGCTTTACAACAAATCTCGCGAGTCCCAATCTGTCAGCATTAGAATGCAAACACCGATTAAAGCAAATAAAGAATCGGCCGGACTTACGTTTTACGATCCTCCGGAAAATCGGATATTTTTCCGAGGTACGCTGCGGGTGATGTTTAATGATGATGGGGGGAAGACTTTGACGCGCTACATTCACATTGTGCAGCGCCGGGGACAGCAGGGGGAAGCTTTGGTAAATGTGAATATGAAGCCGGGGGAACGCCGTTTGGTGCAGGTGGATTTCTTGTATCCGCCGGATGCGACGCCGCCGCAAGTGCTGACTGTGCGATCGAGTAATTAGTTGATGGTTGACAGTTGAATTGCGGGCAAATTTTAGTTATAGTGTGGCTTGAACGCGATCGATTAATCGGATTTTGTTAACGATTGAATTTTGATAGATAGCTTGCGTTCGATCAGACATTCTGCACGATTAACCTGCAATAAACGCACAGTGACTCGACCGATCGGAGTTAGAGGTTCGATTGTACCACTTTCAGTTTGAAGTTGAAAATTGTCTTCCCAGGAATCTTTTCGAGGATTGTAAAGTCGAACCACTTCACCTGTTTTTGGATCGATTGAGGCAATGTCGCTTCCTTTATTTTTGTTACAAATTGAGCAAGACAAAGCCAGATTACTTTCAACTGTTTCGCCGCTGTGTTTTTCTGCAATGATATGGTCTATTTGATGAGACGAGAGGGCGAGTGTTTCTGGAATTAAACAATATTCGCAGTATCCGTTGGCGCGATCGCATACCATTCGTCGCAGACTAGCTGAAACGTAGGTTTTACTCATGCTACCTCGCTCAGTTTCAGCAGAGCTTGCGCTTTGGCAATGCGTACTAAATGTTCGACAAATTCGTATTGCTGCCACAGGCGCTGCTCGATCGGCGTGAGTCCTTCTGTGCGGTTTTTCTCTAATAAAGTATCGATTTCAGCTTGAAGAGCGTCGGATAAACGCAGGGCTAATATTTCTTGTGGCGATGGTAAACTTGCTATAAATTCTAATATCTTCGTGAGTCCAGAAAATCCGTTTGAAGGATTAGCTTCGACTTCCCTCAATCCCAGCATCAAAATCTGTGGTAACTCATCTTTGAGAGGATCTAGCCGCAGTGCTAGTTCGTCGGGAATTTGAAGGGTAATTGTTGCCATTTTTTTTACTCACTGACGCTCTAATTTAATCCTAGCACAATAGACGACGGGAATTGTAATTATAATGATTATTAAGAAGATTTTGGGTATTCCTGAAGTATAAATGTCTGTTGGCTACCTTTAATATTTTGTTTCATCACCCGAAGTAGACGATTCTCCATCGGCTGTGTATCTTGAGTGAAAAAGTCGTGGAGTACCTGCACTTTACCTGCATAATCTCGATCGGCTTTACAAATTATAATTCCTGCGTGATTTGACATTGTAGAGTGGAGATTGATGAAATCTTTTAGTTACTCATTTTCAGCAAGCCACAGCTCGATTTCTTCTCGGTTGCGATCGTAATAGTTGGTCACCGCTTGCAAATCTTGAACGGTGAGTCCTGGATAATTATAGAGAAGTTCGGCTTCAGTTGCGCCCTGTTGTTGATAAGTAACAATCGTCCAGACGGGAATGCGGGTATCGCGAATTCGCGCTGCACCGCCACAAATTCCGGGAGTTTTGTGAATGGGATGCTGAAGGGTTTGGACGAATTTCAGGGCTTCTGCGAGCAAGTCATCAGGCAGTGTTTCAATGGTTTGGAGAAGTTGTTCTTTGATGGTCATAATCGATCGCCAAAATCTGATTGAATCGTAGCACAATAGAAATACGATCGCCCTTATTTGAGAAATGCAGCGTGCGATCGCCCGCGAGACAAGGTAAAAGTACGCGCGTGCGTAGCTATCCCGTAGGGAATCGCCCTTCCTGATTTTAGTCGCTTCACCCTATCAATCAGTTGAATTGCAGCAAAACTTTAGTTAGCGTTGTTATCGTTGATGTCTAGATTTTGTATTGAGAGTTCTGAATCTGGTGAGGTCGGTATTCGCAGGTTTATAAAAAACACTATTTGATTGTTATCTATATTTATATTCGTTACATTAACAATACAATTTTCAGGTAATAAATCTTTGACTGGGAATTTACCAGACGACTGAGTTTTATATCCAGCATCCTCAAGCCATTCAGCAATATTTCTCCAATTTTCGATCTTTTCAATCCCTTTACCCACAAAGCCTTTAACGTATCTATAAATAGTGGCACACAGGTCAGTTTCCACACCCTTGGGATTCTTTTGCAGCTTTTCGGCGATTTCAGCGGGACTATTGCCACAAAGCAACCCCCGCAGGTGCAGCTTTTCTACGGGGGTGAGAGGCTTTCCCTTAACGGCGGCCAAGTCTGCGTACAGAGTTTTTAAGTCCCAGCGGCTTTCTGCCTCGACGAAGCGATCGTTTGTGGATGCCATAGATTGGTGTGTGTAAATTTCCTGATGCGATTCTAACATAATTCCTGATGTATATCAGTTTACGAGCAGCTTTATTTAGCTTAATATACTTGAAAGCTCAAGTGTAAATGGTGCATTTTACACGTCAAAAAGTTTGTGGCAGGGCTTTTGAGTAATTACTGACTAAAGTTAGTGTTACGACAGGGATTAGGGCTAAATTTTGGTAATTTTCTGGGTTTGACTCTAGTTTCGGGTACTACTGGTAATTTTTTTTAATTTATTTTCTGGGTTTTGCATAATTTTGTGGATGTGGCCCTGATATATAAATAGGAGGCTGCAACAGGCTTTCTTGGGAAATTGTGCGATCGCTGCGAAAGCTTTGCTATGCAGGACTTTTGCTTACATCGCAAATCCCTGACTTCGCATAAAAGTTAGGGCGATCGCACGATCTAAAAATACAGGCTAGCAAGTCATTTTTTCAGAGATGGAGAAAGACTTTTATCTCGAATAAGCATAAATCTAGTATTCACACTGAGATTGCAACATGAACATTAATGGAACGTTGTCTGACGATACTCTCAATGGCACCCCCGATGCAGATTTAATATTTGGACAACAAGGCTCTGACTTAGTGTTTGGCCGTGATGGAGACGACTTAATCTACGGCAAGCAAGGAGATGACAAGCTATACGGTAATGAAGGTAATGATACCGTCTACGGTGGCAAAGGTAACGATACAGTTTACGGCGGCAGAGGTGACGATCGGCTATTTGCTAATGCTGGAGATAACTTGATATACGGCAACGAAGGCGAGGATACAGTTTCTGGCGGAATAGATAACGATACAGTTTACGGTGGTAAAGGTAATGACAGCTTGTTTGGCAACTTCGGGAATGACATTCTCTATGGCGATAAAGGAGCAGATACATTAACTGGGGGCAATGGTAACGACACTTTTTTTATTGGCAAAAATACTGGGGGCTCTGAGCTTTCGGATGCCGATTTTATTGTTGATTATACAGACGGTGAGGATGTAATTAAGTTAAGGAACGATCTGGCCTTTGATGATCTGAATATTTATGTGGGTACAGGGGTCAATGCTGGCTACACGATTATTCAGGATGACGTGACAGGCGATTATTTGGCTGTGTTGCGAGGTGAGAACAGATTGACTATCGCTGATGCTAGGAGGGTTGTGAGTGTGACGCCGGAGTCTTTACCGACGCCCGCACCTGCACCTGTCACAACGCCGACGCCTGCACGGACACCGACTCCGACACCTGCACCTGTAACGACTCCGACACCTGCACCCGCACCGACACCTGCACCGACGCCTGCACCGACACCGGAGCCAAAGCCTTTTATCACGCCGACTCCGACACCTGTGACGACGCCGACACCTGTGACGACGCCGACACCTGTGACGACTCCGACACCTGTGACGACGCCGACACCTGTGACGACGCCGACGCCTGTGACGACTCCGACGCCTGTGACGACGCCGACGCCTGTGACGACTCCGACACCTGTGACGACGCCGACACCTGTGACGACTCCGACACCTGCGCCAACTCCGACACCTGTGACGACTCCGACACCTGCGCCAACTCCGACTTCTGTCACACCTACACCACCGGTGATACCACAACTGCCTGCTCCACCTGCGCCTAACGGATTCAACATCAAGTTTGACTATCGTTACGATACCACTGGTTTCTTTAACGATCCTAGTCGCAAAGCAGCGCTGGAAGCAGCAGGTAAAATCTGGACAGATGTCATTAAAAACGACTTTCCAAATCCACCTATTGGCATATCTGGGACAATAACCCATCCGATTACAGGGCAAGCCCAAAACGTTATTTTCGATTCTCAAATTGATGATATGGTTCTGTTTGTCGGCGGTCAATCTCCCGTCTTCGGTAATAATCCAGCCGCCGCTGGACAGCTAGTTTCTGGTCAAATGGCAAGATTTGGAGGTAATAGTGTTCGACAAGCAAGACCGGGCGACATTTTTGGCAGCATCTCTTTTGAGTCAAGTTTTAACTGGTTCTTTGACTCAACACCTACAACTGTTAGTGATATTCCAGTAACCCAAAGTGATTTCATTAGTGTTGCTGTACACGAAATTGGTCACTCGTTAGGTTTTTACCCCTTCACCCAGGGAACAGGCCCTAACTCTCTCAATGTTAATGGTGGTAATCCGATTCCATTTATGCCCGGTGGTAATCCTCACATCGATCAAAACTTCCGAATTGATGGTCAATCACCAGTTATGTCACCAGGTGCTGGTGGACGGTTCCCAACAAGAGCAGATTTAGCAGTTTTGGCGGATAAAGGCTATCAAATTCCTAGCCTTGCTGGTTATGTCCCACAAGAAAAACCCGCGATCGCAAGCCAGAATCGTGATAATTTTACTGGTACTGATGGTAATGATACGATCGATCTTTTAGGTGGAGATGATCAAGCCCTTGGCTATGAAGGTAATGATTTGCTATTTGGTGGTGATGGCAATGACTTTTTTGACGGTGGTGTCGGCAATGACAGCTTGATTGGTGGTCTCGGTAATGATAACCTACTCGGCAAAGAAGGTAATGATGTGCTATTTGGCGGTGATGGCAATGATTTTCTTCAAGGTGGTGTCGGTGATGATAGCTTGATTGGTGGTGCTGGTCAGGACTATTTCGTCTTTAATACCGCTCAAGATGTATTAATCGGACAAGATATTATCTACTCCTTCTCTGTCGCCGAGAATGATGTGATTCAAATTCAGGGTTCAGGGTTAACTGCAAGTACAGTTTTAAGCCAGGTCAACAGCACTGGTAAAATTACTTTTGCTTCGGGTGGTCAACTTACTGTGTTCTCTGTCACTCCTTTGACTGCAAGTAATTTGATCGTTCTGTAGTTGAGCGATATTTTGTAAACGAATAAGAGCGATCGCCCTTAATCTCCAAAAGTGCGATCGCCCTTAATGTCACTTCTCTTAATTGCAAAACAAACTCGGCTCTACATGAAAAAAACTCCCCAGAATCAATGCCAACTCTTTACCAATATCTCGATCGCCATTAACGACTTCAGACACTCTTGTTTCAGATCCCATAACTCCCACCAAGTCAGCCGGTTGTAACTCTCTTTGTTCCATCAAAAACAGCAATATCGAATGAGGCGTTGCTGTGGCTGCTGGTGCGTAGTATTCTTGCTCAAATTTTTCAATCAATGCAATCAGCAATTCATATAACTCATTTTCTTCAGGAGTGCGATCGGGCTGGTGCATCAACTCTTCCACCATAGTCAGAGCCTTTTCATTATCCGCTTCGTTTCTAATTATTTTCGGCTGATACTGAGACAATAACTCTTTGTATTTATCCTGACGGGGTGACAGGTCGTCTGAAAAGCATACAGGGAGATAACTCTAGACAAATCGCCTCAAAAAAGATAGGGTAAGAAAGCTTCTTACCCAAAAATA